>CAMDOY010000061.1 GCA_945903655.1 Rhizobium sp. Q54
CCTGCATCCGCGCCCGGGAGGGCGGCGTCTTCAGGTATTCCACCACCTGCGGCGCCAGCCCCGCATCACGCAGAAGGCTCAAGACTTTGCGGGAGGTGGTGCAGTTGGGGTTGTGATATATGTTCAAGCTCATGATTTTCTTGCCCTAAATGATGAGGCGCCCAACCATTTTCGGCACGATACAGCATCTGCGGACTGAAGTAGACTGCACGGGTCTGTTAAGCTTGGTGACAATTCGTGATTCGGGAAAGCGTCGCTCCCATGGGAAGCCGCCTGCGTCATGGACTATAGTCGCTTCATGGAGAGCGATCGAAAGATCAGGACCGGGAACCATGGCGAAAAAATTCTTCGGAACGGATGGCATTCGCGGACGTGCGAATGGACTTATCACCCCTGAACTCGCGCTCAAGGTTGGCCAGGCCGCCGGTCTGGCGTTCCAGCGGGGCGATCATCGCCATCGTGTCGTCATCGGCAAGGACACCCGCCTCAGCGGCTACATGATCGAGACCGCCATGGTCGCGGGCTTCACCTCTGTGGGCATGGATGTGCTGCTGCTGGGGCCCGTGCCGACCCCTGCGGTGGCCATGCTGACCCCCTCCATGCGGGCGGATCTCGGCGTGATGATCTCCGCCTCCCACAACAAATTCGAGGACAACGGCATCAAGCTCTTCGGCCCCGATGGCTACAAGCTGTCCGACGAGGTCGAGCATGAGATCGAGGCCCTGCTGGCCGCCGATCTGGGCCCGCGCCTCGCCCAATCGCGCGATCTCGGCCGGGCCAAGCGCATAGAGAGCGTCGACGCCCGCTATATCGAATTCGCCAAGCGCACCCTGCCCCGCAATCTTTCGCTGGAGGGCCTGCGCATCGTCGTCGATTGCGCCAATGGCGCGGCCTACAAGGTGGCGCCTGCAGCCCTATGGGAGCTGGGCGCCGAGGTCTTCTCCATCGGCGTCGAGCCCAATGGCTTCAACATCAATCAGGACGTGGGCTCCACCTCCCCCGAGGCGCTCGCCGCCAAGGTGCGGGAGATGCGCGCGGACATCGGCATCGCCCTTGATGGGGATGCAGACCGGGTGCTGCTGGTGGACGAGCGCGGCCATCTGGTGGACGGCGACCAGCTCATGGCCGTGGTGGCCCAGAGCTGGAAGGAAGATGGCCGCCTGTCACGTCCGGGCATCGTGACCACGGTCATGTCCAACCTCGGCCTCGAACGCCATCTGGCCTCCATCGGCCTCGAAATGCCCCGCACCTCCGTGGGCGATCGCTATGTGCTCGAACATATGCGCGAGCACGGCTACAATCTGGGCGGCGAACAATCCGGCCATATCATCATGTCTGATTACGCCACCACCGGCGATGGCCTCGTGGCCGCCCTGCAGGTGCTGGCCGTGGTGCAGCGGCAGGAACGGCCCGTGAGCGAGATCTGCCACCTCTTCGAGCCCCTGCCGCAGATCCTGAAGAATGTGCGCCACGGGGGCGGGCAGCCCTTGCAGGGCGCCCATGTGAAGGCGGCCATCGCCGAGGGCGAGGCGCGGCTGGGCAAGGCGGGCCGTCTGGTGATCCGCCCCTCCGGGACGGAGCCCGTGATCCGTGTGATGGCGGAGGGCGACGATCACGCGCTTGTCGAGAATGTGGTGGACCAGATCTGCGACGCCCTGCGGGACGGCGGCGGCGCGAAGGCCGCTGCCGAGTAAAGCGCGCGCCCTATTTCAGGGCGCCGATCTGCATGACTTCGGCGAGCTGCTTCTCGTCCAGCGGCGCGGTGAGGAATTTGAACTGCACCGCGTCCTGCATGCTTTCGGCAAGACCGGAGATCGTGTCGATCTGCAGGCTCTCCCTGGGGATGAACTCCTTCATCATCTGCCGCACGGAGGCCTCGGGCAGGCCCGAGAAGACGATATAGCGCTGCACCGCGTCTTCGGAGGCGTACATCCAGTCCAGCGTCTCCCGATAGGCCGTGAGATAGCGCTTGATGAGATCCTTTTTCTTTTCCAGCGCCTGGGCGTTGACGATCTGCAGGCGGATCGTCTGGCCGCGCACGCGCGTAATATCGCTGCCCTTGGCGAGCAGGCGAATCTCGCCCTTGCGCAGGGGCTCCAGATTGAAGGGCGCCACGCACCAGCCGATGTCCACCTGGCCGGACATGACCTGCGTGATGGTGGCGGAGACGTCGCCGGAGGCGACGGCCTTGGAGTCCTTCAGGCCATATTCGCTGATGAAGCGCAGGGCCGTGATATGGCTAGAGGCGCCCGTGGTGGAATAGGAGATGGTCTTGCCATGGGCCTCGCGCATGGAGGTGACGGGCGAGGCGGCGCGGGTGTACCAGAAGACCTCCTGCGACCCCGTGGAGCTCGCCCCGATGATGCGGATCGGCGCCCCCTTGGAGAAGGCGCCCAGAGCCCCCGCCGTGCCTGCGCTCAGGCCAATGTCCACCGCGCCGGAAATCACCACCTGCAGGGTCTCGCCGCCGCCGGAGGTGTAGAGAATGTCGAGATCGATGCCGTGCTTTTGAAAGATCCCGGCCTGCTTGCCAAGCTCGGGAATAGCCCCCTCCCAGCTGCCGCGCTGGGGCGAGGCGACCTTGAGGGACTGCGCCTGGGCGCAAGTGGCGGCGACCAGCGCCAGCGCAGGCGCGATCCAGTGTCCGAACAAACGCTTCATGACGTTCTCCCTTCCGCCTTTGGCGGTTCTGTTTCAGCGAGGCGAGACGGATGATCTCCGCAGCCGCCTCTTTCCTCATGGTTCAGGCGATGGCGCGCAGCTGCGGCTTCACCGCGCCTTGCAGGTGGGGCATGACCTCGCTGGCGAAGAGTCGGATGTTCCGCTCGGTCATGTCGGCGGGCATGGTGGCGATCTGCAGCATGGCCATGAGATGGCCAAAGCCCATCTCCTTCTGGCAATGCTCGATGCGCTGGCGCACCGTTTCGGGGCTGCCAACGAGGATCATGCCATTGTCGATGAGCGTGTCGATGGTGGAGCTGGTGCGGTTCTTGAACTTCAGCTCCATGAGCGTTTTCGTCGAGGAGATCGACGAATAGCCGGGCGGCAGGCGCATCTCGATGGAGGGGAAGCGCAGAAACTTGTTGAAGAAGACCTCGATGTGATCCTTCAGCTCGCGCCGCGCGATCTCGTCGGTCTCCGCCACATAGGTGGGCACGGCCCAACCCATCTGGGAGGGCTGGGCTTCATAGCCCATCTTCTGCGCCTCCTCGCGATAGGCGTTGAAGGCCTTGAGCGCCAGCGGATAGGGGCTGAAGGTCTGCAGATAAGTATATTTGCGCTCGGGCGCCGCCGCCCAGACGATGGTCTCCTTGCTGCCTTGCGAGGGGATCCACACGGGCGGATGGGGCGTCTGCACCGGGCGTGGCCAGAGGTTCACATAATCGAACTGATAGTGCTTGCCCTGGTAGCTGAAGGGGCCGGTATCGGTCCATGCCTTGATGATCAGCTCATGGGCCTCATAGAAGCGCTCGTGGGAGAAGGTCGGGTTGACGCTGTTGGAGAAATATTCCGACCCGATGCCGCGCACGAAGCCGGTGATGATGCGCCCGCCGCTCATGTGATCGAGCATGGCGAATTCTTCGGCGATCATGACGGGATTGTTCACCAGCGGCAGGGCGCGGCCGAGAATGCAGATCTTCGCCTGTTTGGTGGAGCGCGCCAGCGCGGCGGCGATGAGATTGGGCGCGGGCATCAGGCCATAGGCGGTTTGGTGATGCTCGTTGACGCAGACGCCATCAAAGCCCAGCTGGTCCGCCAGCTCGAGCTCGCCGATGTAGCGATTGTAGAGCTTCATGCCCTTCTGCGTGTCGAAATTGGTGTTGGGGATCGTGACCCAGGCGGAATTGTATTTGTCGGCCTCGGCGATATCGAGATCGCCATAGGGCATGAGATGGAAGAAATAGACTTGCATCAGCGTGCTCCATTCATGAAGGCGCCCATGGCGCGCGCCACCTCGGCGCCGCGCTCAACGGGGATGGCGTGGCCGCAACCGGGCAGCTCGAGGAAATGCGCGCCCGCGATTTCGCGCACGAAGGTCTCGTGGGTGGAAAAGGGCAGAATGCGATCCTCCCGGCCCCAGGCGATGAAGGTGGGAATGTCGATGCGGTGCAGCCATTGGGGCAGGATCACGCTGGCCATGCGCGGCGTCCAGGCCAGCCGCGCGAGCCCAGCGCGGTTCTGCAAGATGATGTCGAGCGGATCGCCAGCCCGCGCCGCCAGCTCCTGATCGGCGAGCGCCTGATCGTGAAACAGCACGCGCACGCTCTCATCCCCTGACAGCAGGAACACGTCATGGCCCGGCGCCTCGCGCGGCATCACGCCCGCAGGCGCCAGCAGGGACAGGGAGGCCAACGCGTGCGTGGAGCGAATGGCGACTTCCGCCGCGATCCAGCCACCGATGGAATGGCCCGCCAGATGCACCTGCGGCAGGCCGAGCGCAGCGATGAGATCCATGGTGAAATAGGCGGCGTCGCCCACGTTCATCATCCAGTCGGGGATGGGCGAGAGGGCGAAGCCCGGCATCTCCGGCGCCAGCACGCGATAGCTCTTTGAAAGCTCGCTGAACAGCGGATCAGCCGAGGGCCCGTCGATTCCATGCAGGAAGAGCAGGCTCGGCCCCGTTCCCGCCTCAAGCATCCGGACATTCGTCCCGCGAACATCCACCATGGTTTCCCGCATCCCCGGCATTCCCTCACGTTGTTTGCGCGCACTGTAGTGAGGGGCGGGCGGGGGCGCAACGTTGGGGGGATCACATGTGGCGAAGGGCGACGATCCGCCGCTGGTTTGTCAGGGCGAGGGCTTGATTTTAAAGATTATGTTGAAAGCCGCTGGCGGCGGGGGCTTGCGATCGCGCAACAGGGAGAAATTTTTGGCTCGGGCGGGGGGAGTCCAGTTGACTTCGAAATCAACCGAAGCACATATTATGGCGCTCGCAAGGAGCGGGCGGCTGGTTCTTTTCGAGCCTAAGCTTGCGCCGGGGGAAGCCTATCGCCGACGGCTCTGGCTTCATCCAGCGCTTGCAAAATGGGTCGCGAATCAAAGTCTTGACATCGCACAGCAAAGATATTTCGAGGCCGTACGCGCATTTCTGAAAACCTTCGTTACGGGAGACGATTTCGACAATGACAACCTACT
This sequence comes from Rhizobium sp. Q54, assembly GCA_945903655.1. Classification (GTDB taxonomy): domain Bacteria; phylum Pseudomonadota; class Alphaproteobacteria; order Rhizobiales; family Beijerinckiaceae; genus Terripilifer. The sequence goes on from CAMDOY010000061.1 coordinate 5,137, forward strand.
GAAGAAGCTCGCAACGAAGTTTGGCGACTGGTATGAATTCAGGGTCGCCTTTGATCCGCATCACCGGATTATCGGTGGCCTCCTGCGCACTGGCGAATTTATCGCCCTCGCTCATGAGACGAGGAAGAATCTGGACGACAAAGGCTTCGCCCCCACGATCAGTCGGGCCTCAAGGCTCTGGAACAGCATGTCTTTCAAAACCCGACCCTTGACCGGCGAGCGCTCATCACTGCTGGAGGATTTTGACGATGACGAAGACTGATAAAAGAAGGAGCGAAGGTGCGGTCAAAGCGGATTCTCGCTTACGCCTCTTCTTCACGCTCCAAAAAGCCTGGAAGCGGCGCAGCAAGGAAGGCATGACGGCCAAGGATCTCGCCGCCCTGCTCGACCGCGACAAAGCCTATGTCTCGCGCGTGCTCAACGGCAAGACGCCCACGATCACCATTGAAACGTTGGCGCTGTTTCTGGACAGGCTCGATTACGCCCTCGTCGTGGACTGCATTCCTGCGGAGGAGATTCCCCCAGTGAACAAGGATGCCCGGCCGCGCGGTCTCACAACGGCCAAAGCCTGATCTCCCCTCGCCTGCCGCAGAACCTAGCCGCGCTTTCGCAAGACGATTGCGTCTTGGTGATCGCCATGCGCTTTAGGGATTCTTTCCACCAATTCGAAAATTCTCCCCCATCGCTCGGCAATCCAAACGTCCGAATGAACGACGTTCGTATTATTAACTGGATAAGTCATGAGCCGGAATACAACGCGTGGCGAAGGCATCGGGCCTTGGACGCTGTCGAGGGTGAATGTCTGATACGGGGGTTCAACCCGATGTGGCGCCGATAATAGGAGACGGGTTAAAATATGATCTGGGCTCGACATCTCCGCCCAGATTCGTTCAGGATGAATCGTCAGATAGGCGAGCCCACCGGGCTTCAATATCCGGCGCAATTCGCAGAGCCAGCTATCTTCGAATTCCGCGATATGCGTGAAGACTGAACCAGCGTGAATCAAATCAAAAAAGTTATCCTCAAAAGGAATGGGCGGAGTTGAAAGCCCTTGGACAATGGTCACCCCCGGCAAGTGTAGCCGAGCCCATTCAACGTCCTGCAGACAAATATCCGACCCATAGGATTCGGACACTCCGATTCGGGGAAAATGTCTTAAAACTCGCCCACTTGATGACCCAAAGTCCAGAAAGCGGGAGACTTTTACGCCGTGTCGTTCGGCGGCATTTATAAGCGTAATGCGGTCAGCCAATCCCGTCAGCCAATAAGCTATGTCCATATCTACAAAGTAGTTTTGTCTATTCTGTCCTGCAGGTAGCGGAAAACTATCCTGCTGGGCTTCCACCATTATGTTATCCCACCCTAAGAGCTCTAAAGTTTGTTGATGCGATCGTGATAAAATTAGTGACGCCTTAATTAATACCTCTGCAGCAGACACTCCATTAGCCATTTGTGCTTCAATCGAGTAATTCACTGGTTGTGATGGATTTTGAATAGCAAGAGACAAATCATTCCAAAGTGGAGGCGAGAAACGTGGCTGATCACCGTAAACTGTGAGTATTGGTATTGAAGCACGCACATCTGCGATTTTTCGCTCAATTTCTTCCTTGGAAGCGCACACACCTGCAATTTGCCGCTCAATTTCTTCTTTAATCGATTTATGGATATCGTTATTCAAAAAACGCATTTAATTGTCTCCACGGATTAGGTGACGTCCCACGGACAAAATCAATTGCCTAAGGAGTTGCGCCAGCTTCCTCATATTCGATCTGTCTTATAACCTAAGTTCTCCCAACTCACAATTGTTGACAAGCCCAAGTTCAGGATTGGGGCAGTTGCGGGTTCGAAGGATGTTTGGGATCGGGTTAGGCGGATACCACCGATTGCGCCGAAGGCGCTTCGCTTCTAGATGATAAGAGCTTCGATTCCGACGCTTCGCGCGAGATGGTCGAAGACTACAAGCCATGGGCGGACATTCTGCCCAAATCCAACCGCGAAAATCGGCTCCACTTCGGTAAGCACCTCTACCCAGTCAGCAATCTCGGCCAGAGGTTTCTCAAAATTATCAAAACCTTTAAAGCAATCGCTACACGCCATAAGAAAATCGTCTGTAATTTCCTCGTCGGCCTGAATTTGGTCTGCGCGCTTGATTGGCTTAAATAACGCCAAATTCTAATTCAGCGGCGACCACGAGGGGTCGGAGCCGAAGGTGGGGGTGGGGATCTGGAATTCACCGCGTCCGAACACATCCACCATGTAGAGCTTGGGGCCGCTCTGCCCGCCGCCTTCGCGGAAGAACATGACATAGAGCCCATTGGGCGCCCAGGTCGGCCCCTCGTTGTGGAAGCCTTCGGTCAGCATGCGCTCACCCGTGCCATCGGGCTTCATCACGCCGATGCCAAATTGGCCGCTCTTCTGGCGGGTGAAGGCGATGAAATCGCCCTTGGGGGACCACACCGGCGTCGAATAGCGCGCGCCCTCGTTGAAGGAGATGCGCTTGGCGCCGCCGCCTGACCCGCCCATTACATAGATCTGTTGCGACCCGCCGCGATCGGACTCGAAGACGATCTGCGATCCATCGGGCGCATAGGAGGGCGAGGTGTCGATGCCCGCCGTATCGGTGAGGCGCGTGGTGGCGCGCGAGCGCAGGTCCATGGTGAAGAGATTGGTGGCGGAGCCCTGGGAGAGCGACATGATCACCCGCTGCCCATCGGGCGAGAAGCGCGGCGCGAAGGTCATGCCCGGAAAATTGCCGACGACCTCGCGCTGGCCGTTTTCGATGTTCATGAGATAGACGCTGGGATCCCCGCGCCCGAAGGCCATGTAGGTCACATCCTGCGAGGCCGGTGAGAAGCGCGGCGTCAGCACCAGCTCGTCGCCGCGCGTGAGATAGCGGATATTGGCGCCGTCCTGATCGACGATGGCGAGCCGCTTCACGCGGCGCTCCTTCGGCCCGCTTTCATTCACGAAGACCACGCGGCTGTCGCACCAGCCCTTTTCGCCGGTAATGCGCGTGAAGATCGCGTCCGACACGATATGCGCGACGCGGCGGGAGTTGTTGGGATCGGTCACATATTGCTGGCCCGCCACCTGCTGGCCGGTCGCCACATCCCACAGGCGGAACTCGGTCTTGAGGCGTCCATCGGGCGCGCGCCCGGCCCGGCCCGTCACGACGAACTGGGCGTTGACCATTTTCCATTGATCGATCGGGGGCGCTTCGGGATTGGTGTTTTTCTCCACGAAGGTCGCGGGATCCACCGGCTTCAGGAAGACGGAGCGGCGGAAATTGTTGGTGATGATCTGCGTCGCCTGCGCCCCGCCATCGCCGCCGAAATTGGTGATGGCGATGAGGATCGGCTGGAAGCCCGAGCCGCGCTTGATGTCGAGATTGGCCTGCGCGAGCACAGGGCCCAAGGGCGTGGAGGCGATGGGCGCGGCGGCGAGGAGAGCGGCGGCCTGGCGACGGGTGAGAAAGGTGCTCATATCGGGTCGGTCCTGAAAAGCGCACGGATGAAGATCGGGGTCTCGGGCAAGCTGTGAAGGAGAGACGGGGTCATCCCGCCATCTCCTCGGGGTCGAAGCGCAGGATGCGGCTCTTCCATTCGTTATGGTAGGGCGCGAACTGGGCGGGGATCGGGAGCGGATCGCAGCGGCGCACGGCGCGCAGGGCGCTTTCGGCGAGGCTGCGCAGATTGGGATCGCTGGGCGGATTGAGCAGCACGGGCTCGATGGTGAGCGCGCCATTGACCGCAAATTCCACCTTGATCTGCGGAATATAACGCGCCGCCGACAGACCCACATAGGTCCAGCACTGTTTATAACGATCCTGCATCAGCCCATCGAGCTGACCCATGAGCGAGGGCGACATGCGCGCCGCGCTGGCGGTCGGCGCGCCCAAGGAGGCCTGCTGGCTGGCGGTGCGCGCGGTGGAGGCCCTCTGCGCCGGCGCCTCGCGCGACAGCAGGGCGGCCACCGCGTCGGTGTCAAACTTCGACTTCACGGAATTCTCATCGCCGGATTTCGGACGCGCGGCGGGCTTCTGCGGCTCGGTCTTCTCGAGCAGCTTGGAGATCGCGGTGGGGTCGAGCGGCTTCTCCTCCGCCTTGGGCCGCACCGGCGGCTTGGGGGGCGGCGGGGGCGTGGGCGGCGCGACCTCGGCCTTCTTGGGCTCTTCCTTCGGCCGCTGCGGCGGCTTGGGGGGCTCCACGGGCTCGGCGTCGGGCTTGGGCGGCGGCGCTTCCACCTTGGCGGGCTCGGGCGGGCGCACGGGCTTGGGCGGCTCGGGCTTCGGAGGCTCGGGCTTTGGCGGCTCAGGCGGCAGGGCCGCGACCTTGGGGGGCGGCGGCGGCGTCGCGGGTTGGGGGGGCGTGGGCTGGGGCTCGTTGGCCTCGCCGGGATCGGGCAGACGCTTGAGCGGGGGGGGCGGCGCCGGAATGTCCGTCTTGGCCTCCACGCGCGGGGTCGGCTTCTTCTCTTCGACCTCGGCGACCTTGTCGGCCTTCACGGGCGTGGGCGCGGCCTGCTTGGCGGTCTTCTCGCCCTTCATGATCTCGTTGAACTGGCTGTCCGTCACGATCTCGACCGGCACGGACTCCTGCGCATCCATGAAAGGCTTGGTCTCCGTGAAGCTGACAAGCGTCCCCGCCAGCAGCGCCAGATGCACCGCCGCCGACAAAACATTGCCAGGCTGGGAGAGAGAGACCTTCACGCGCGCGCGCTCACTTCTTTTCCTGCTCGGTCACCAACGCGACCTTCTTGTATCCGGCGCTGGTGATGATCGACATCACCTGCGCCACGCGGCCATAGTTCACGGCCCTGGAGCCGCGCACATAGATGCGCTCGTCAAAGCCCGCCTTCGCCAGACCCGCGATGCGCGCGCCGAGCTCCTCGATCTGCACGGGCTGATCCATGACGAAGATTGCGCCCGAATCGTCCACCGCCACGCTGAGCGGCTTCTGGTCGATGTTGAGCGCCGAGGCCTTCGTCTCCGGCAGATCAATCGCCACGCCTGTCGCGAGCAAGGGCGCCGCCACCATGAAGATGATCAGCAACACCAGCATCACGTCGATGAAGGGCGTCATGTTGATTTCGGCCATGGCGCCATAGCGCGGCACGCCGCGTCTGCGACGCCCGCCCTTGTTCCCGGCTCCGACTGACATTCCCATGGCGGCGCCCCTTAAACCCGGTCGCGTTCGTTGGCGACATGCTGGTCGATCTGCCGCGACAGGATCGAGGAGAACTCATCGGCGAAGGATTCCATCCGCGCCTGGGAGCGCGCCACCTTGCCTTGCAGGATGTTGTAGAAAATCAGCGCGGGGATGGCCGCGAAGAGGCCGATGGCGGTGGCGAAGAGCGCCTCCGCGATGCCCGGCGCCACCACCGCCAGCGAGGTGTTCTTGGAGGCGGCGATGGAGCGGAACGAACTCATGATGCCCCAGACCGTGCCGAAGAGGCCCACGAAAGGCCCCGCCGAGGCGACGGAGGCCAGCACCAGCAATTGGGACTCCAGCCGCTCGACCTCGCGGGCGATGGTCACGTCCAGCACCTTCTCGATGCGCGCCTGCAGGCCCATGAAGGCGGAGGCGGCGCCGGTGAAGGAGCGCTTCCATTCGCGCATGGCCGCCACGAAGAGCGCGCCCATGCCGGTGACCGGACGCTGGGAGAGCACCTGATAGAGATCCTCCAGGGAATTGCCGGACCAGAAGGTCTCCTCGAAGGCGTCCATCTGCTTTTGCAGGCGCCGCAGCAGCAGCACCTTGTCGATGATGATGGCCCAGCACCAGACGGAGGCGGCCAGCAGGCCCAGCATGACAACCTTGACGACCAGATGCGCCGCCCAGAACATGCCCCAGAGCGTCACCTCCGTTGCGACGCCTGCGGCTCCCGATGCGATCTCGGCAGGATTCATCTCATCGTCCTCAAACAGTGCGGGGGAAAGGCGTAGCCGTTCCTCACCGCAAATTCCGTCAATTGTTTGGCCGGGCCATGGCGAGGCGCCAGGGCCGACCTATATTCCCAACGTCAGTTAAGCCCTTCTCAGGGTTAACGACCGGTTAGCGGAGCCCTAATTAGCCTCGCAGATGCAGCAAAAGCGGGGCCAAACCTCTGGAGACTGCCCCATGAAAGGCGGAATCGCCCTCGCCATTCTGATTTTCACCGGCGCCACGGCCCCGGCGCTGGCCCAGCGCGCCTCGACCCCCGCCATGTCCTGCCGGGCGGCTACGACGCTGGTGGCGCGGCACGGCGCGGTGGTGCTGGGCACGGGGCCGGACCTCTATGACCGCTATGTGGTCAACGAGAGCTTCTGCCCCATCGGCTATTTCGCCCGCCCCGCCTTCCTGCCCACCCGCGACAATCCCCAGTGCTACGTGGGCTATTATTGCAGCGGCATCTCGCCCTTTCCGGGGCGGTGAAGCCCGGATAAGCTGGGGGCATGAGCATCACCCTCGCCCCCAGCCCCATTGATTCCCCCGCCGCCTGGCGCCGCCTCGTCATCAGCCTCGCCGTGGGGAGCGTCGGCTGCGTCGGCTTCTGGTCCTATGTGGTGGCCCTGCCCGCCGTGCAGGCGGATTTTGGCGTGACGCGGGGGGAGGCCTCCCTGCCCTATACGCTGATCATGGTGGGCTTCGCCTTTGGCGGGCTCGTCATGGGCTGGATCACCGACCGCTTCGGCGTCTTCACCGCGCTGGCGGGCGGCGCTGTCGTGATGGCCTTGGCCTACGGGCTGGCGGGGATCTCCACGGGCATCGTCTCCTTCGCCCTGGCGCAGGCCCTGCTAGGCATGGGCTGCTCGGCCTGTTTCTCGCCGCTGATGGCGGATATTTCCCACTGGTTCGAACGCAGGCGCGGCCTCGCGGTCACCCTCGTCTCCAGCGGCAACTATGTGGCGGGCGCCGTCTGGCCGCCGGTGATCCAATATGTGATCGAAACGAGCGGTTGGCGCGCGGCCCATTTCGGCCTTGGCGTGCTCTGCATCGCCGTGGTGCTGCCGCTGGCCTTTTTGATGAAGACCCGCCCGCCTGCAGGCGCGACCGCCAAAGGCGCCCCCAGGCCCCTGCAGGGGATCATCGACATCCCGCCCCGCGCCCTGCTGACGCTCATCGCCGTGGCGGGCTTCGCCTGTTGCATGGCCATGGCCATGCCGCAGGTGCATCTGGTCGCCTATTGCGCGGATCTGGGCTACGGGCCTGCCCAGGGGGCGCAGATGCTCTCCCTCATGCTGACGCTGGGCATCGTCAGCCGCATCATCTCCGGCCTCATCTGCGACCGCATCGGCGGGCTGATGACCCTGCTGATCGGCTCGGCGGCCCAGGGCCTCGCCCTGCTGCTCTACATGTTCTTTGACGGGCTCGCCTCGCTCTACCTGATCTCGGCCCTCTTCGGCCTGTTTCAGGGGGGCATCATCCCCATGTACGCCATCATCGTGCGCGAATATTTCCCCGCCGGGAAAGCGGGCGCCAATCTGGGCCTCATCATCATGGCGACCCTGCTGGGCATGGCGGTGGGCGGCTGGTTGTCGGGCGTGATCTTCGACTGGACGGGCTCCTACCGCGCCGCCTTCTTCAATGGCGTGCTTTGGAATCTGGTCAATCTGGCTCTGGTGGCGCTGATCATCTGGCGGCGGCGCCCTGCGCCCGTGCTGGCGTGAGGTCGCGCAAGGCGCGCCGCTGCTGTAGCATGGGCTTCCACTCGAATCGGCGGGCGACATGATCGGCAAGCTCAAGGGCGTCATCGACTCCTATGGCGAGGATTTCGTGATCCTCGACGTGCATGGGGTCGGCTATGTGGTGCAATGCTCCGTGCGCACCCTGCAAAAGCTGCCCAAGCCCGGCGAGGCCGCCTCGCTCGCCATCGAGACGCAGGTGCGCGAGGACGCGATCCGCCTCTTCGGCTTCTCCTCCGATGGGGAGCGCGACTGGTTCCGCCTGTTGCAGAGCGTACAGGGGGTGGGCTCCAAGGTGGCGCTGGCGATTCTGGGGGTGCTCGGCCCCGGGGATCTCGCCACCGCCCTGGCGACGCAGGACAAGACCATGGTCTCCCGCGCGCCCGGCGTCGGCCCCAAGCTGGCCGCCCGCATCGTGGCCGAACTGAAAGACAAGGCCCCCGCCTTCGGCTCCGTGGACCCCGCCGTGGTGCGCCTGGCGGGCGAAGATGAGGCCAAGACCGCCCCCAAACCCGTGCAGGACGCCATCTCCGCCCTCGTAAATCTGGGCTACGGCCGCCCCCAAGCCGCCGCCGCCGTGGCGGCGAGCGTGAAGGCGCTGGGGGAAGCGGCGGAGACGTCGGCGCTGATCAGGCGGGGGTTGAAGGAGTTGGCTGGGTAGAGACAGTCGGCATTGGGCAGTCGGCAGTCGTGAGGCAGTTGAGGCGCCCGCCGCTCCCCTCCCCCTCGTGGGGAGGGGCCGGGGGTGGGGGGCTCGCGGAATCTGCGAAATGAGCGCCTGTGCAACCGCACTAACGATCAGCATCTCGCGCGCGCCCCACCCCGTCTCGCTTCGCGAGCCGACCCTCCCCACGAGGGGGAGGGTATGGGCGCGCCGACTGCCGACTGCCTCT
>CAMDOY010000062.1 GCA_945903655.1 Rhizobium sp. Q54
TCGACAAGAAGCTTGAGGTTGTCCCTGAAGACGCTGCGCTCGTTCGCAAGATTTTCGCTGACTACCTACGACTGGGATCAATTAGCGAACTGGCGTCCTCTCTTGAACAGGAGGGGATCAAGCCGCGTCCGAGGCTCCTTTCAAACGGTAGGACAATCGCAGCAGACCGCTTCATGGTGGGGCCGCTGGCGCATCTGCTGAAGAACCGGTTCTACATCGGCGAAGTCGTCTTTCAGGGGGAAACTCATCAAGGCGAGCACCAACCCATCCTGGATCGCGATCTGTTCGATGCAGTTCAAGCGCAACTTGCCGAGGTCGCGGTCAAGCGCAGGCTCGCCAGATCGCCATCTCCCGCCATGCTGACTGGCCTGATCTTCGATGATCGCGGCAATCCTATGACCCCAAGCCACGCGAACAAGAAGGGGGTCCGCTATCGCTACTATGTCTCACATGCGCTGCTGCAAGGGCGCAAGGCTGCCTCAGGATCAGTGAAGCGTGTATCTGCTCCCGATGTCGAGGCTATAGTAATCGCAGCAGTTCGGGAAAGGGTACCTCTCGAAGACAGCCTAAACGAGAGCGAACTCATCAAGCAGCATCTCAAAGGCGTTACCGTTCATCGAGCCAATCTCGATCTCAAGCTCTTCATCTCCGGGGACCAAGGCGAGCCTGAACTATCCTTATCGCTGCCTTTCGCACCAAAGGTTCCTTGCAAGAAGGGCTTAACTCGTCCTGAGCCTAGCCACGATACAGGAACCATCGACGCTACAACGCGCGAAACACTTCTCAAAGCCATCGCCAGATCGCGGCGGTGGATGGATCAGATCCTCACCGGCAAGATCACTTCCTTCGAAGCGATCGCAGAGACCGAGAACCTCGCGGTTCGCCACGTCAGATACCTGGCGCCGCTCGCCTATCTCTCGCCACGGATCGTGACCGCGATTATCGATGGCGCCGCGCCCGCAAGCTTGACAGTTTCGAACCTCGCCCGCGCCCTGCCTCATAGCTGGGCAGCCCAGGAAAAGGCCTTCCTCCAAGAGTGATGGAAAGCATCGCTTCTGGAGCTGCGGCTTACCCTGAAATCGAAGGGCCGCACTTTCCAAGCGTTGACGCAGCCTGAGAAAACCAGACCCAAAACTGCATCAGAGCCCCGAAGACGAATCGACGAGAACCCTTACATTCCCATGGGGATGGAAACGATGCTCATTCGGCCAAGGGATCCATAAATTCCGGAGATTCAAAAATCGCGAACGGAGACCGGGGCCTGAATTAGCCTGCCACAGCCCCCAATTTCGGTCTCTGCGTGTCTCCCAGACGACAAACTGCGTGAAAATACCCCGCAAACGCGGGCTTTTCTGCGGAGACCCGTGGTTGGGCAAAATCACGAGAATGCGTGGCTGGGGCGGGAGGATTCGAACCTCCGCATGGTGGAATCAAAATCCACTGCCTTACCGCTTGGCGACGCCCCAACGCCCGGCTTTCGCTGGACAGCCCTTGCAGGCGGGCGGACCATAAAGCGGGGCTGGTCCAGCCGCAACTGCCTGAACGCGTTTTCCCGTGTCAGACGAAAAGATCTGTCGGTTCAGATCTCGGCATACGGGGAGATGATGGCTTTTCAGCCATAGCGGCGCTTCGGGCACGAAATCGGAGCACGGGCCCAAGCTTGCCCTTGCTCCACCCGGCGGGCGCGTCTATAAGACCGGCTCTGTGTGCTGAACCGCCGCAGATGTCGGAGTGTAGCGCAGTCTGGTAGCGCACCTCGTTCGGGACGAGGGGGTCGTAGGTTCGAATCCTATCACTCCGACCATTCAAATCCAGAAAATGCCTTGGGAAAACCCGGCATTTGCGCCTGGCGGACGCCTCACCCCTCTATTTCATGGCGGGCGCGCAGGACAAGCTCGCCAACTTCTCCCGCAAGAGCCGCGACCTCTCAACCATGGGGTCCGGCGTCGCAAACAAGCCGAAACGATCAATATGCTCGCGCCCAAAGAGGGCCATGCGATAGCGGCCGCACAGCGCCTCCAGCTGCCCCGGTTTCAGAAACCACGCGTAGAGCGTGATCGGGCGGTTGCGCAGGAAGGGATCGTTGCGCACGAAATCATTGCCGTGCTGGACGCCATCGTCGTCAATCAGGACAATATCCACATCCGCTGAAGCGATGGCCCGGTCCGCGGCTATGCTTGGCGCTATCAAGGTCCGGGCCTGGATGGCGTGCAGGGGAAGGGCGATCAGAACCGAGAAAAGACCAGCCCAGACGAAGGCCCGCATGGGCGAGCTGGTCTTGGCCGAAACCCCGTCCGGTGTCGCCCGGACCCAGCCATAGGCGGCCAGCAGGCAAAAGCTTCCCAGGAGGCCATGGAGATATCGAAAGCCCCAGCCATGCCCCTGGAACGGGGACAGAATGAACATGGCGAGCAGGGTCAGGGCGATTCCCGCCGCGAGCTGGCTCGCAAGGCCCTCATCCTCCCGAATGGCGCGCCAGGCCAGAGCGCAGAGCGGGAGAAGCAGCAGGTTTTGCCAGGCGATCAAGCGAAGCAAATTGAAGAAAAGCGGCATGGTGGCCATCGGCTCGAACCGCCCCAGATACTCTAAAATTTGGGAACCCAGATAGCTGGCGCCCACATTCACCGCCCCGTCTCCAACGGGGGGCGCGACGCCCTCCCAGAACAGGACCAGACGCAGGTAGGAGCCCCAGAACAGAACGATCCCCCCATAGGCGATGCCGTAAAGAAGGCAAAGGCGGCGATCTCCCGGGCGCCAGAGCCTCGCAAGGAAAGGCGCGGCGAAGAGGGGGTGGAAAACGAATTGGTGCAGCCCGCAGGCCAGAAAGCCCATGGCCAAAGCGCCGCCATGCCCCCAGCGGCCGCCCCTCAGAAAGAATCGAAGCCACAAGAGGTTCAAGAAGAGATGGCCGGTCATGGCGTAGCTCGTCATCGAAATGAAGAGCAACTGGGACGATGTCGCCAGCAAGATGACGGCGACGAGAGCTGCGTCGGGTCGCGATGGCCAGAGGTTGCGGGCCAGACCATGGAGCAGCAGGAGGGAGCCAGCGGCCAGAAGCGGATTCATGATCAAAGGGCTGACCAAGAGGCCGGCCAGGGCGCGCAGCATGGCGTTGAGTGGCAAGTAAAAGGAAACCACCTGCGCGCCCCCCGTCAGGGGCGCCATATATTGGGGCTGAAGCGCATCGGCGAAAGGTCGCCATTCCCGGGGAAGGGACGCGAACAGGTGTCCCGACGCGAAGATTTGCGCATCGAAGGCCGCCAGAAACTCATCTCGGGAAAGGTGAAAGCCCTCAAAAAGATATCTGCCCCCAAAGACGCCGCAGACGAAGACGGCGGCGGCCAGGAGGACCACAAGCCGCCACTGGGCGCCAGGCGCAAGCGAGCCTGGCAGTCCTATCCTTGGCGCAAACGGGAGAATGAAAAGAACCAGCGCGCCCAGAACCAGCATCGGCGCATCTTGCCGCCAAAAGAAATGCCAGGTGATCCAGATGCTGTCGGGATCCTCGGGCGGCCAGATGAAGAGCTTGCCGACGACGGCTGCGAGGAGGCCAAGCGCCAGCGCCAGCATCGCCCGGCGCAGATGGCGCGCCCCATGGTCAAGACCCAAGGGGGGGAGATCACTCATGGACGCCTCCCTGAACCAGATAGAGGCCGAAAGACCGGGCGCGCCCGTCGCACTTGACGCGATGTAAAAGCGCAGACGACCGGCGCGGGCGATCAACGGCGACGCCCAAAATGAAAAATGTCTGAAACATCTAAAACTCAATAAAGTGAATGCGTTTCGATACATAACCCAAAAGCGAAGCTCATGCCAACGTTTTCTGGTCGCGCTCCCTGCGCAGGGCCGATATAAGGGGCCCATGAGCGACCCCTCGAAACCTTCCCCCAAAGAACCGCTGCGCCCCGGCGTCACCCAGGCCATTCTGGACTGGCATGAGGCGGTGCCGGATGACCGACTGGCCCATCTGGTGCGCGACGCGCGCCGGGGGCTTGGGCGCTGCCTGCAGATGCGGCTCGCCGAACATGGGGTGGCATCGGGGCACTGGACCTTCCTGCGGATCCTGTGGGTGCGCGAGGGCCTCACCCAGCGCGAACTCAGCGAACTCGCGGGGGTGATGGAGCCCACCGCTTTCGCCGCTCTGCACGCCATGGAGAAACTGGGTTACATCACCCGCCAGCGGCGGCCGGACAATCGCAAGAACATCTATGTGTTCCTGACCGACGAGGGTCGCGCCCTGCGCGACAAACTGGTGCCGCTCGCCGAAGACATCAATGGTCGCGCCGTCAATGGCCTGACCCCTGACGAGATCGCCATCATGCGTCGGGGCCTGCATCTGATGATCCAGAACCTCGCCACCTATGAGGAAGATTCCGTCAACGAGCGCAGGCGCGTTCCCTCGACCCGGGAGCTCTCGCGCATGGCCCGGGGCGAACCCGCAAGACCCCCGGCCCGCCCGCCAACATCCACGCGCCCTGTGCGCCTCATCCGCCCCTGATCCTTCTCCCGCCACAGGTTCCCATGCGATCCACCAGCCTTCTGACCGCCGCGGCCCTCTTCCTGCTGGCTCAGGCCCCCACCGCCTTCGCCCAGCAAGCCGCGCCCGGCCCCATCGAGGTCACCCAGGCCTGGTCACGCGCCACGCCCGGCGGCGCCCCCGTGGGCGCAGGCTATCTCGCCCTGACCAATCGCGGCGCGGAGGCGGACCGGCTGATCGGCGGCTCCACCGAGATCGCTGGGCGTATCGAGGTCCATGAGATGAGCATGGACAATGGCGTCATGAAGATGCGCGAACTGGCGGGCGGGCTTGAGGTGAAGCCGGGCCAGACCGTCGCCCTTAAGCCCGGCGGCCATCATCTGATGCTGATGGGCCTCAAGCGCGGCCTCAAGGAGGGTGAGCGCTTCAAGGTGCAACTCGAATTCGCCAAGTCCGGGAAGACCGAGGTCGAATTCGTGGTGCAGGGCATGGGCGCTTCGGCGGCGCCGGGCGCAGCCCCCTCCCCCGCCGGGCGCAACCACCACCACCACTGAGCCGCCCATCACAACCATCAACCGATGATGGTCGCAGGTTGAGACCCGGCCCTGCGCCCGTTATCATGCAGAAGACCGCAGGAAGCGCCATGGACGCCTCCGCATCGTCAGGAGGAAACCATGACCAAGCGCACCGAGGACAAATATCGCGGCTGGCAATCCGACATCATCGTCGATCTCATCCAGCGCTATGACTTCGAATACATCGCCCTGAACCCCGGCGCGAGCTTCCGCGGCCTGCACGATTCCCTCATCAATTACGGCAAGAACGATCCGCAGATGATGCTATGCAACCATGAGGAGATCGCGGTGCAGATCGCCCATGGCTATGCGAAGGCCTCCGGTAAGCCCATGGCTGTCATCCTGCACAATCTCGTGGGCATGCTGCACGCCACCATGGCGATCTACTACGCCTATATCGACCGCGTGCCGATCTTCATCATGGGCGCCACCGGCCCCATGGACGAGGGCAAGCGCCGCCCGCATATCGACTGGACCCACACCGCCCTCGTGCAGGGCAACGCGATCCGCGATTATGTGAAATGGGACTACCAGCCCACCTCCATCGACGGCGTGCCCGAATCCTTCGCCCGCGCCTATTCCATCATGACCACCCAGCCCCAGGGCCCGGTCTACATGTGCTACGACGCCGCCCTGCAGGAGGCGCCGATCACCAAGGAGGTCAAGCTGCCCCCGGCCAACGCCGTGGCCACCCCCTCCCCCATGATGCCGGACCCCGCCGCCATCGCCCAGATCGCCGACCGGCTCTGCGCGGCGGACTATCCGCTCTTGCTGCCCGAATATATGGGCCGTCGCGCGGGCGGCTTCGAGAATCTCGTGACGCTGGCCGAAACCATTGGCGCTGGCGTGTGGGACATCGCCAACGCCCTCAACTTCCCCAACAAGCACCCGCTCTGCGTGAGCCTCGACAAGGGCGCGTTGAAGAATGTGGATTGCGTGCTGGGCCTTGATCTCAAGGATTTCGAGAAGGCCACCTACGAACTCGACAGCACCAAGCGCGAGATCACGCCCATCGTCAACGACAACGCCGATTGGCTGGAGATGGGCTTCGCCGAGGTCAATATCAGCAAATGGGCCATGGACTATTGCCGCATGCAGCCCTGCTCCGTGCGCGCGCTGGGCGACACATCGCTGGGCGTTCCCGTGCTGATCGACATGCTGAAGGAGCACATCGGCGCCAACCCCGCCCTGCAGGCGAAGATCGCGCAGCGCAAGGCGCGCATCGGCCAGCGTCACGACGAGACCTGGGCCAAGTGGCAGGAGGACGCCCACAAGGATTGGGACGCCGCCCCCATGACCACCGGGCGCCTCGCCATGGAAGTCTGGGACGTCATCAAGGACGAGGATTGGGTGCTCACCGCCAATACACTCAAGCATGGGGTGCGCAAGCTCTGGGACTTCGACAAGGCCTATCGCCACCCCGGCATCGAGCTAGGCACCTCGACCCAGATCGGCATGTCCATGGGCGTCGCGCTGGCCCACAAGAAGGCCGGGCGTCTGGTGGTTGATCTGCAGCCCGATGGCGACCTCATGTTCGACGCGGGCGCCCTGTGGGTCGCGGCGAAATACGAGATCCCCATGCTCATCGTCATGTACAACAACCGCGCCTATTACAACGATTGGGAGCACCAGATCCGCATGGCCCGCCAACGCGGAACCGATGTCAACAAGGCCCATATCGGCATGGATCTCTTCGGCCCCGAGCCCGACTTCGGGGCGCTGGCCCGCTCCATGGGCGTCTATGGCGAAGGCCCCTTCGAAGATCCCAAGGATGTGCGCGCCGCCCTGCTGCGCGCCATCGAGGTGGTGAAATCCGGCAAGCCCGCGCTCATCGACACCGTGACGCGCCACCGCTGATCGCAAGCCCATAAAAAAGGAGCGCTCCGCGAGGGGCGCTCCTGATTTTTGGCTCGGTGAATGATCAGCTCACCACATCAACTGCCCGCCATTGGGATGCACCAGCTGACCTGAAATATAGGAGGCCTTATCGCTCAGCAGAAAATCCACCGTCATCGCCACGTCCTCGGGCCGCCCCATGCGGCCCAGCGGCAGGGCGGCGGAGAATTTCTTCTTCAGCGCCACATGCTGTTCATCGCTGCGGCCAGAGGCCAGAAGCGGCGTGTCGATTGGCCCTGGGCCGATGGCGTTCACGCGGATTCCCTTGGGGGTGAACTCCGTGGCGATGGCCTTGGTGAGCGAATAGATCGCGGTCTTGGCCGAGGTATAGGTGGCGTTGCCCGCCACGCCCATGATGGCGAAATCGGAGGAGGTGTTGACGATGGCGCCCTTGCCCCGCTCCACCATCTCCCCCAGCACGCTCTGGCAGCACAGGAACACGCCCTTCACATGGGTGTTCATCATCAGATCCCAGTCGCTCTCGGCGATCTGGTCGATGGGATTGCGAATATTGACGCCCGCATTGGCGAAGAGCGCATCCACGGGGCCGAAGGCCTTGCGGGCGCTCGCCACCATCTCCTGCACGCTGGCGCGGCTCGATACATCCACCTTGACGCCCAGCGCCTGCCCGCCAGCCGCCTCGATTTCGCCCGCGACGCGCTGCGCGCCCGCGAGGTCCCGGTCGGCCACGACAACCTTCATGCGGCGTCCCAGACGCAGAGCGCTGCCCCGCCCGATCCCGCTCGCCGCTCCCGTGATGATCACATGCATGGAGAGCTCCCTCAAAACAGCAGTGCGCCGCCGGTGACGCGAATATCCTGCCCGGTCATGAAGCTATTCTCGGGGTCCAGCAGGAATATTGCCGCCTCGGCCATGTCGATGGGCGCGCCAAGGCGCCCCATGGGATTGGAGGCCGCGCGCGACGCCAGCGAGGCCTCATCCATGTTGGCGCGGGGCATGGCGGTGTCGGCGATGCCCGGCGACACGCTGTTCAACCGCACATTGTCGCCCGCCACATCCAGCGCCATGGAGCGCATGAGCCCGAGGATGCCGCCCTTGGTGGCGGAATAGGCGGCGGAGTTCATGCCGCCCGAACGCGCCAGCGTGGAGGAGAAGAGCACGATGCTGCCGGACTTGCGCGCCCGCAGCAGGGGCAGCACCGCCTGGGCCGCAAGCAAGCTGCCCTTCAGGTTGATGGTGAAATGCCGATCCCAGGTCTCGTCGTCGATCTGGAGGAAGGGCTGGGTGTGGTAGACCGCCGCCAAGGCCGCAAGGCCGTGGACGAAGCCGAAACGCGCCTGCGCCCGCTCAGCCGCCGCCTCCATGGCCGCGCGATCCCGCACATCCATGGCCTCGAAGACCAGACGCTCGTGGGAGATCTCCGCAAGGGGTCCCGGCGCCATATCCCAGGCGCTGACCCCATAGCCCTCTTCCAGCAGACGGCGCACCAGCACCTCGCCTATGCCGCCAGCAGCTCCCGTGACGCAGACCGCGCCTTTTTCATCAGGTTTCGACACTGGTTCCCCTCCAGCGCAAGAAATGGCCCTCGACCCGCAGGAATATGAAATTGATCAGGAATCCCAGCAGGCCGAGCGTGAAGATGCCAGCGAACATTTCCGGCACGCGGAAGATGCGCTGCATGTCGAGAATGAAATAGCCGATGCCGCTATTGCCGGTGATCATCTCCGCGACGACCGCCACGATCAGCGCGATGCCAAGGCTGATGCGCATGCCCGTGAGAATGCTCGGCAGGGCGGCGGGCAGGATGATCTGCCAGAGCGCCTTCACCCGCGACAGGCCGAAGGTGCGCCCCGTGTCGATCAGCACGCTATCGACCCCGCGCACGCCCCCATAGGTGTTGAGCAGGATCGGGAACATGCAGGCGAGGAAGATCACGAAGACCTTCATCTCGTTGCCGATGCCCAGAAACAGGATCGCCACGGGAATATAGGCGGAGCTGGGAATGGGCCGAATGAATTCGGTGATCGGCTCCAGCAGGCGATAGACCATGGGGATCGTGCCCATGAGCAGGCCCAGCGGCACCGCCACGATGACCGCCAGGCCAAAGCCCGTGAAGATGCGCCCCATGCTCGGCAGCAATTGACGGGTCAGCTCGCCCGTGCCCGTCACCGCCTTCATCCAGGAGGCGAAGATCACGCTCACGCGCGGGAAGGTGATGGGGTCGATCATCTTATTGGCGGAAGCGAACTCCCACAAAACGAGCAGAACCACAATGAGCAGAAATCCGGGCCAGCGCTTTTTCATGGTCTCAAGCCCTCACGACCGGGGCGCGGAGGGCGCGCCACCTTTTTCTTGCAGGAAGATGCTGGCGAAGAGCTGCTGGCGCAGCCCGTGGAATTTCTCATCCGCCCGCGTGGTGATCTGATCGCGTGGATAGGGCAGATCGATCACCACATCCTCATGGATCTTCGCCGGGGACTTGGTGAGCGAGATGATGCGGCTCGACAGGAAGACCGCCTCCTCCACATCATGGGTGACGAAGAGAATGGTGACGGGAATGGTCTGCCAGATCTTGAGGATCAGCTCCTGCAGGATGGCCCGGGTCAGGGCGTCCACGGCGCTGAAGGGCTCGTCCATGAGCAGCACGGACGGCTCGCAGATGAGGGCGCGGGCGATGACCACGCGCTGCTGCATGCCCCCCGAAAGCTGATAGGGGAAATAGTGCTCGTAGCCCTCAAGGCCCACCAGCTTCACATAATGGCGGCAGAGCTCGTCGCGCTCGCGCTTGCCCAGCTTCTTGTGGCTGTTGAGGCCGAATTCAATGTTCTGGATGACCGTGCGCCAGGGGAAGATGGACTTGGTATATTGCTGGAAGACATAGATCATGCCTTCCGCCGGGCCCGTCACCTTCGCGCCATTGAACAGGATCTCGCCGCCGCTGGGCGCCTCGAGGCCGGAAATCAGCTTCAACAGGGTGGACTTGCCGCAACCCGATGGCCCGACGATGGACAGGAAGGCGCCTTGGGGAATGGAGCAGGAGATGCCGTCAAACACCGTCAACGACTGGCCATTCACGGCGAAGCGTTTGGCGGCGTTGCGCACCTCGATGATCGGCGCCTTGCCCTGCGCCTGAGCGCTGACGCCGGTCTGCACATCATGCGTGATGGTCACTTTATCTCCCTTGGGGCTGCGCGCGGGTGACCCCGTCTCGACTTGATGCTATGTCGAACGCAACATGTCGCGTTCGACGCTGCTTGTCCACTGGCGTTAGCGCCCTAGGCGCCAACCCCCGGCGCCTTGCGGGCCAGACCATCGAAGAGGTCGAGCATGCGCTCGCGCCAGGCGTAGACCGGGTCAGCCTCGGCGAGGATCTTCTTGGCGGAAACGCCGCGCACCCACATGAAGCCGCCGAAGAGGCAGTAGTCAGCGAAGGCGGGCGTCTCGCCATTCACGAAAGGTTGATCCTGCAGCAGCGCCCGCAGGGGCGCCAGCGCGGGCCGCATCTGCGCGCGGGCCTCATCCTCGCCGATGGTGAAGGCCTCCAGCGTCTTGCCGACCCGCGCCTCGCGGCTCTGGCGGAAATAGGCCCGGTCGCCTTCGTCGATGACATTGTAAATGTCGAGCAGCACCGCCTTCAGGGCGATGGGCGAGAAGGCCGTCTGCCCGAAGTGCCGGGCGAAATTGGCGAGCGCCCGGCCCTGCGGGCCGTCCATCAGGGCGGGCCGATCCGCATAGTGCGCATCGAGATATTCGGCGATGGCCCAGGAATCGTGAAGCACCGTCTCGCCATCGCGGATGACGGGCACGGCCCCCTGCCCCGAAAAGGAGATCGCGCTCTTGTCGGAGAAGCGCCAGGGGATCGTCTCGACATCAAGGCCCTTGTGGGCCAGCGCCATGCGCACGCGCCAGCAATAGGGGCTGAAGCGGACCGCAGGGTCCGCCCCAGCCAAATCATACATGCGGATGGTCATGAGGCGCTCGCAAGTTGCAGGGGATCGGCCTCAGCCGAGCCCAGATGGATGGCGTCGCCGCTATCGAGCGCCGCCTGAATACGGCGCACGAGTTCACGGGCGGAGTCGGCTGACAGTTCGACGGCCACCCGCTCTTTCGAGCGGGAGTCCACGAAGTCGATGTTCAGCGCATGGTCGAGGGGCACATGCACGGGATGATCGTAGTAGATCACCGCCGTATCAACGCGCATCCAGCCATGGCGGCCCTTGGCGCTGCCGAAGATCGGCGCCTTTTCAGTGATGTAGGAACACATGGTCCCGCCTCACCCAAGGTTGTGGTGGAAAAAGTCGATGGCCTTCTTCCAGCCGTCCATGGCCTGCTCCGGACGATAGCTCGGGCGGCTCCAGTCGAAGAAGGCGTGCCCTGCGCCATCGTAGCGATGAAACTCGTAGGTCTTGCCCAGATCCTTCAAAATGGCCTCGGTCTTGTTGACCTGCTCGGGCGAGGGCTCCTTGTCGTCATTGCCGAAGAGGCCGAGCATGGGGCAGTTGAGGTCCTTCGAAAAATCGATGGGCGCCACCGGCTGCTTGGCGTTCAGCGCGGCGGGATCGGCCATCACGCGGCCGCCCCAGCAATCCACCGCCGCGTTCACATTGGGCAGGCGGCAGGCGGAGAGGTAGGTCTGGCGACCGCCCGAGCAGAAGCCGATGATGCCAACCTTGCCATTGGCGTTGCTCTGGGCGCGCAGGAAGGCCATGGCGCCAGCCACGTCGCCCAGCATCTGCTCGTCGGAGACGCCGCCCTCGGCGCGGGCGCGGGCGCCGATGTCATCGGGATCCCCATCGCCCATGCGGAAATAGAGATTGTTGCAGATGGTGGCGAAGCCGTGATGGGCGAGCTTGCGCGCCGCCTCGATGCAGAACTCGTTCCAGCCGGGGATATGGTGGATCAGCACCACGCCCGGGAAGGGCCCCGGGCCCGCAGGCCGCGCATAATAGGCCTCGCCCTGTTCGCCGTTATGGGCGGTGAACTTGACCACTTCGCATGTGATGTCCCGATACGTCATTTGAACCTCCCCTGTTTGCCCGACACCTGTGTCTGGACCCTACTATACCTCTCGCGCGACGTTTGGGGAGGGGGCGCCCTGCGCTTCTCCCCAAGGCCCATAAGGGACTTGCGCCTTTGCGCGCCCCTGCCACAATGGGGGTGAATAGGGAGAGAGCCCATGCGTACCCCACAGGACATCGGCGGCCTGCCCGAGGGGCCGGTCGATCCATCAGAGCACATGCTGAACTTCTGGGAGAAACAGGCCGATGGCCTGCGCGCCGCCGTGGGCGCCAAGGGGCTCATGTCCAGCCACGAGAGCCGCAGGGCCATCGAATCCCTGGGCGAGGACGCCATGGAGCGCCTGACCTATTACGAGCGCTGGACCGCCGCCCTCTCCCTGCAGATGGTGGAGCGCGGCGTGCTCACCCAGGACGAGATCGACGCCAAGGTGGCGCAGGTGCGCCAGCGCCTCGCCGATACCGGCGAGCTGGAGATGACCCCGAGCGAAGCGGAGAAGCTGCCATGAGCCGTCTTTCCCCCGGCGCAAGGGTGCGCGTGCGCGAGGACTATCCGCCCGGCCATATCCGCACCCCCGTCTATCTGCGGGGCAAGCAGGGGGTGGTGGAGCGCTATTTCGGCGCCTTCGAGAACCCCGAGCGCCTCGCCTACAACCTCACCGGCCCGAAAAAGGATCTCTACAAGGTGCGCTTCCGCGCCACCGATCTGTGGCCCGACTATCAGGGCTCGCCGAAGGATGTGATCGAGGCCGACATTTACGACCACTGGCTGGAGACGATGGGATGAACAGCGATCACCACCACCATGACCACGATCACGACCATGATCACGACCACCCCCACGCGCCGCCCCAGCCCGACGACAAGGTGCACAGCTATTATCAGATCCTCAGCATCGCGCTGAAGGAGCTGCTGATCGAAAAGGGCGTGGTCACCGCCGCGCAGGTGCGCCAGTTCATCGAGAAGCGCGATTCCATCACCCCCGCTAATGGCGCCAAGGTGGTGGCCCGCGCCTGGGTCGATCCGGCCTATCGCGCGCGCCTGTTCGAGGATGGCAACGCAGCGGCGGCGGAGCTGGGCTTCCCCATCACCGGCACCAAGCTGGTGGCGGTGGAAAATACGCCCGACACCCACAATGTCGTGGTCTGCACCCTCTGCTCCTGCTACCCGCGCGATCTCCTGGGCCTGCCGCCCGCCTGGTACAAGAGCCGCGCCTATCGCGCCCGCGTGGTGCGCGAGCCGCGCGCGGTGCTGCGCGAGTTCGGCACGGAACTGTCAGACGATGTGGCCCTTCGGGTGCATGATTCCACCGCCGACATCCGCTTCCTCGTGGTGCCCCAGAGGCCTGCGGGAACCGAGAATCTGGATGAAGACGCGCTGGCGGCCCTCGTCACCCGCGACTCCATGATCGGCGTGGCGCGGATCTGAAGACGGGGCGCATTGATGATCGCCTCCGACATCCGCCTCGATGGCCGCGTGGCCATCGTCACCGGCGCCGCCGCTGGCCTTGGCCGGGCCATGGCCCAGGCCATGGTGCGCGCGGGCGCCAATGTTGTCTTCGCCGACATCAACGCGGGCGCGACCGGGGGCGCGGTGGCGGAGGTCGCCTTTCGCGAGGGCTGCGGCAAGGCCATCGGCATGCCCTGCGACATCACGCGCAAGGAGGATTGCGAGCGCACGGTGGCCGAGACGCTGCGGCTCTTCGGCGGCCTGCATAT
>CAMDOY010000063.1 GCA_945903655.1 Rhizobium sp. Q54
TCGACCATTTCGCGCAGGCGACGCTGGGTTTTGTCGGACCCTATTCTGTCTTTCCGCTGAACTGCATCCTTCCCAAGTCCGGCGGTGCGGGCGACCTCTTCAATGGTCGTGCGGAGCATTTCCGCTATCCTGATCGGAGCGAAAAGGCCATGGGAAGCATATTGGGCGAGGCTCATGACGCATACTCCCTGCAACGAAAACAATGATCTTGACGCAATATAGCGTCAATATTAGCGGGAAGCAAGATTTAACCCCGATCGCCCGGATGCGTCTGGCTTCTTCCCCTCACCCCCTCGCATCCACATTCCGGAACACCAGCCAGCCGAACCAGAGCATTGAGCCCAGCACCACGAATGACCCCGCAGCCGCGCCCGGCTCAGCCCCGGCATTGCCCAGCAGCAGGGCCGCCAGGGAGGCGTTCAGCACCACGGCGCCAATCGTATAGATGATCACCTGCCACCGGGCGCCCGCACTGTTATCGAGCTGCGGGCGGCGCTCGTAGAAGAGGCCGATCAGGAACAGGGAGACCCAGCCGATGAGATTGATATGGGCATGGGCCTGGCCGAGCGTGTGGTTGTGGGAAGCGGCCATGTAGACGCCCAGGATTATGCCGATGAGGGCGAAGAGGACGGCTAGTCTGAAGCTGAGGGAGGAAGCGGACATTTGAAGCCTTTCCATTAAAAATGATAGCCGATTTGCTACTTAATTGCACAGCTTATGTAAATATTTCAATTTTGCATGATCGGTCGGTATTTTTGCACCCGCCGCCCGGCGATCTAAATCTCCGGGCAGATGCGCAAACGCCTTCCCCAAAAGCGCGGAATGGGACAATCTGTCACCCAACAACGGAGTCCCAGGGGAAACATCATGCAGGAACTCACCCATTTCATCGGCGGCAAGCATGTTGCGGGAACCTCGGGGCGGTTCACGCAGGGCTGGCAGCCCATGACCGGGGAGCAGATCTCCCGCGTGCCGCTGGCCTCCAAGGCCGAAGTACGTGCGGCGGTGGAGAACGCCAGAGCCGCCCAGCCCGCCTGGGCCGCCACCAATCCCCAGCGCCGCGCCCGCGTGCTGATGAAATTCCTGCAATTGCTGGAGCGCGACAACGATAAGCTCGCCGAGGTGCTCGCCCGCGAGCATGGCAAGACCATTCTCGACGCCAAGGGCGACATCCAGCGCGGGGTGGAGGTGGTGGAGTTCGCCTGCGGCATCCCGCATCTGATGAAGGGCGAGTTCACCGACGGCGCCGGGCCGAATATCGACGTCTATTCCCTGCGCCAGCCGCTCGGCGTGGTGGCGGGCATCACGCCCTTCAACTTCCCCGCCATGATTCCCATGTGGAAATTCGCCCCCGCCATCGCCTGTGGCAACGCCTTCGTGCTTAAGCCCAGCGAGCGCGACCCCTCGGTGCCCCTCATGCTGGCCGAACTGTTTCTGGAGGCGGGCCTGCCGCCGGGCATTCTCAATGTGGTCAACGGGGACAAGGAGGCGGTGGACGCGCTGCTGGATGATCCCGACATTCAGGCCATCGGCTTTGTGGGCTCAACCGCCATCGCCGAATATGTCTATGCGCGCGGCTGCGCCACGGGCAAGCGGGTGCAATGCTTCGGCGGCGCCAAGAACCATCTGGTGGTCATGCCCGACGCGGACATGGACCAGACCGTGGATGCGCTGATCGGCGCTGGCTACGGCTCGGCGGGCGAGCGCTGCATGGCGGTCTCGGTGGCGGTGCCGGTGGGCCAGAAGACGGCGGATGAACTCATGCGCCGCCTGATCACCAGGGTGGAGAGCCTCAAGATCGGCCCCTCCACGGATTCCTCCGCCGACTATGGCCCGCTGGTGACGGCGCAGGCTTTGGAGCGGGTGCGCGGCTATGTGGATCTGGGCGTCGAGGAGGGCGCGACGCTGGCGGTCGATGGACGCGGATTCAAGATGCAGGGCTACGAGAAGGGCTATTATCTCGGCGGCTGTCTCTTCGACCATGTGACGCCGGACATGCGCATCTACAAGGAGGAGATCTTCGGCCCGGTTCTCTCAGTGGTGCGCGCCAACACCTATGAAGACGCCTTGAAGCTCTGCAACGACCACGAATATGGCAATGGCGTCGCCATCTTCACCCGCGATGGGGACGCGGCCCGGGATTTCGCCGCGCGCGTGCAGGTGGGCATGATCGGCGTGAATGTGCCGATCCCCGTGCCCATCGCCTATTACACCTTCGGCGGCTGGAAACGTTCCGCCTTCGGCGACCTCAACCAGCACGGCCCCGATTCCATCCGCTTCTACACCCGCACCAAGACCGTGACGGCCCGCTGGCCCAGCGGCGTGAAGGATGGCGCGAGCTTCGTGATTCCCACGATGGAGTGAGGGGCCTACCCCGCCCCGTGACATTTCTTGAACTTCATCCCGGACCCACAGGGGCAGGGATCGTTGCGGCCTGTATCCCGGTAGGGGTTGACGATGGTTTGCGGGGTGGCCTCGTCCTCGTCCGGCAGGCCATCGTCGTAATCCTCGGGCGATTCCTCCGCCGCCATCTGGATGGCGGCCTCCACGGCGGCGAGCGAGGTGATGGCGTCGTCGAAGGGCGCGAGGCCCTCGCGCTCGAAGGTCGCCAGCGGGTTGGTCTCCTCCCGCGCCAGCGCGAAGATTTCCTCGAACTCTTCCCGCTCAAACAATTCTTCGTGGATCAGCCCGCCCTCGAAGGCGGCGCGGACCAGCGGCGCGAGATCTTCCGCGCCCAGCAGGGCGACGGCATGGGCGAAGCCGTCGAAGCAGCTCTCGTCATCTTCCGCCTTTTCCCAGAGCACTGGCAGGCCGATGAGCCAATGCTCCAGCGTGGCGCGGTCGGTCATGCCGCTGGCGGCTGCATAGGCCAGCGCGGTCAGCGCGCAGGCCTTCACCTCCCCGTCAGCGCTGGCGTTCTCCACGATCTCTTGCAGGGCGCGGGCGTCCTTGCCGAAATAGGAGATGAACATGGGGGTGAGGGTGAAATCGATGGCGTCGCCCATGATGGCGGTGAGGCCATCGGGAGATTTCGCCAGACGCAAGAGCATGACGGCGCCGACGGCCTCGCCCTTCTCGGCCATGAGATGCAGCAGGAAATAGCCCGCGATCATATCGTGATCGGCGGCGCTTTCGGGATCGCGGGCGCAGCGCGCCAGAACGAGCGATGCGGCGGGTCCCGCCACATCCCAGTTGTCCCGCAGCCAGTGCAGGGCTTCCTCGGGCAGATGATCGCGCGCCGCGCCGAGATCCTGCAGAGCTGTGGCCAGGTTCATGGGTCTCTCCTTGCGACGCGCCTGCGTCGGCGCGCACCATAGACGGACCATGGGGAGTTGCAATCATCGTCCGGTCATGAAACCGTCCGCCCATTGCAGCCGGAGGCCCCGCCCATGACCTTTGCCCTCACCGGCGAGCAGATCGCCATCCGCGACATGGCGCGCGATTTCGCAAGAGCCCGCATCGAGCCCCATGCGCTGGAGTGGGACGAGCAGAAGACCTTCCCCGTAGAGACCTTTCGCGAGGCGGCGACGCTCGGCATGGCGGGCATCTTTGTGCGCGAGGATGTCGGGGGCTCTGGGCTGACGCGGCTTGACGCCGCGCTGATCTTCGAGGCGCTGGCCACCGGCTGCCCCTGCGTTTCGGCCTATCTGTCCATCCACAACATGTGCGCCTGGATGATCGACGCCTATGGCTCGGGCGAGCAGCGGCAACGCTGGCTGCCCATGCTCATGCGCATGGACCGGCTTGCGAGCTATTGCCTCACCGAGCCCGGCAGCGGCTCGGACGCGGCCGCCCTCACCACCCGCGCGGACAAGCAGGGCGATCATTACGTGCTGAACGGGCAGAAGAGCTTCATCTCCGGCGCCGGCAATCCCCATGATTTCTATATCGTGATGGTGCGCACCGGCGAGGCGGGGCCGCGCGGGATCTCCTGCCTGGTGGTCGAGGGGGGAACCAAGGGCGTCTACTTCGGCAAGAACGAGCGCAAGATGGGCTGGCACGCCCAGCCCACGCGCTCGGTGATTTTCGAGGACGCGCGAGTGCCCATCGCCAACCGGCTGGGGGCGGAGGGCGAGGGGTTTCGCATGGCCATGGCGGGCCTCGACGGGGGGCGGCTCAACATCGGCGCCTGTTCAATTGGCGGGGGCGAGGCGGCGCTGGAGAAGGCGCTGAACTATATGGCCGAGCGCAAGGCCTTCGGGCGCAGGCTCGACCAGTTCCAGGCCCTGCAGTTTCGCCTCGCCGACATGGCGACGGAGCTTGAGGCCGCCCGCAGCTTCATCTGGCGCGCGGCGGCGGCGCTGGACGCGGGCGCGCAGGACGCCACCCAGCTCTGCGCCATGGCCAAGCGGGTCGCCACCGACGCAGGCTTCAAGGCGGCGAACGACGCGCTGCAATTGCTCGGCGGCTACGGCTATCTCGCCGAATATGGAATCGAGAAGATCGTGCGCGACCTGCGCGTGCATCAGATCCTGGAGGGGACCAACGAGATCATGCGCCTGATCGTGGCGCGCGAACTCGTGGGGCGTTGAGGGGAGGTTCGAATGGCGGAAATCGCATTCATCGGGCTCGGCAACATGGGCCTGCCCATGGCGCTCAATCTTGTGCGGGCGGGCCATGGGGTGACGGGTTTTGATCTGTCGCCAGCGGCGCGGCAGGCGGCCACGGCGGCGGGTCTTGCGCTGGCGGATAGCGCGCTGGACTGCGTGCGGCAAGCGCAGGTCGTCGTCACCATGCTGCCAGCTGGCAAGCATGTGCGAGCGGTCTGGGAGGAGATCGCGGGCGCGGTTCCCGAGGGGGCGCTGCTGATCGATTCCTCCACCATCGATGTGGAGAGCGCGCGTGCCGTGCATGACCTTGCGGGCGCCAAGGGCCTGCTGGCGCTGGATGCGCCGGTCTCCGGCGGCACGGGCGGCGCCGTGGCGGGCACGCTGACCTTCATGTGCGGGGGGACGGCGGAGGCCTTCGCAGCGGGGAAGCCGGTGCTGGAGGCCATGGGCAAGCGCATCGTCCATTGCGGCGGCGCGGGGGCGGGGCAGGCGGCCAAGGTCTGCAACAACATGATCCTGGGCGCCACCATGGTGGCCACCTGCGAGGCCTTCGTGCTGGCGGAGAAGCTGGGCCTCGACCATCAGGCCCTCTTCGACGTGGTTTCGACCTCGTCTGGCCAGTCCTGGTCCACAACCAGCTATTGCCCGGTCCCCGGCCCGGTGCCCGCAAGCCCCGCCAACAACGGCTACAAACCGGGCTTCGCGGCGGCGCTGATGCTCAAGGACCTGCTGCTCTCGCAAGAGGCGGCGGCCAGCGCAGGCGCCGTGACGCCCATGGGGGCGGCTGCGGCGGGGCTCTATCAGCGGTTTGTGGCGGAGGGTTCGGGGGAGGTGGATTTTTCGGGGATCATCGGGTTTTTGCGGGAGGGGACCCTGATCGATTAGGCCCTCCGGCTTAGGCCACCCCGCGCCTCGATAAACGCGATAATCTCCTCCACCCCCTCGCCGGTCTTCATGTTCGTGAACACGAAAGGCCGGTCCTTGCGCATGAGTTTGGCGTCGCGGGCCATGACCTCCAGCGAGGCGCCCACATAGGGCGCGAGGTCGATCTTGTTGATGACCAGCAGGTCAGACCGGGTGATGCCTGGGCCGCCCTTGCGGGGGATCTTCTCGCCGCCGGAGACGTCGATGACATAGATGGTCAGGTCCGCCAGCTCGGGCGAGAAGGTCGCCGCCAGATTGTCGCCGCCGGACTCCACCAGGATCAGCTCCAGCTTGGGGAAGCGCTTGTTCATGTCGGCGATGGCCGCCAGGTTGATGGAGGCGTCTTCGCGGATGGCGGTGTGGGGGCAGCCGCCGGTCTCCACGCCCATGATGCGCTCCGCCTCCAGCGCGCCGGTCTCGGTGAGGATGCGCGCGTCCTCCTTCGTGTAGATGTCGTTGGTGATGGCGGCGAGGTCATAGACGCTGCGCAGGCGCTTGCACAATTGCTCCATGAGGGCGGTCTTGCCCGAGCCCACCGGGCCGCCCACGCCCACGCGCAAGGGGCCATTGGATGATGCTGTCATGGTTCAGAACCTCTCTACGACGAGGGTGAAATAGAGCTGGGCGATGAGGATGCAGCCGGGCGAATAGATCAACCCGTCAATGACGGCGAAGGGCTGTCCCCCATAGCGCCTGCGCCAGAAGGGGAGGAAGCCGATGATCCCCCGGATGGCGAAGAGCCCGCAAAAACCGGCGCCTGCATAGGCGGCGATCTGGTTCAGGGGGCCGGGCAGGTCAAAGCCCAGCGCCAGCATGGTGAGGGCGGCGAGCGCCAGCGCCAGCGCGAGCAGCCGCATCTGCTGCGGCGGGGGCATGCCTGTCGCCTTGGCGTCGCCGACCACCCAGGAGGCGAGGGCTGGCGCGCTGGCAAAGGGCCAATGGGCGCCCTGCGCCCAGACGGCGCAGAGCCCGGCCATGACGATCAGAAGGGTGAACAGCGACAGGCTCAGGGCCAGGTTCATGAACGGAACAGCCTCGAATACTGGGTTTCATGCCGCATGGCGGCGATGTCGGAGCGCAGGGCGGCGGAGCCCAGATCATCGAGCGTGCCGCTGGCGGCCATTTGCGCGGCTTCGCGCAGGGCGGGCACGAGGCGGGCGATGATCTTCTGCCCATCGGTCTGGCCCACGGGGCCAAGGCGCACGGCGGCGGAAACGAGATTGCCCGCGAAGGCGACCAGATAGGCGTCGAGCAGGGCGGGCAGGGGAACCCCATGGGCGGCGGCGGCGACCGCCACTGCGACCGGATAGGCCACGGGCTCCGCGCCCTGCGCCAGTTCCCCCATGAGATCGCTGGGCCAGGAGGCTTGCACGGCGGTGACGAAGGCGTTGCCCTGCCCCGTGGTCTCCAGATGGCGCTCCCTGGAGGGGGCCAGCGCGAGGGTCAGGTCGTTGATCTCGATGACGCCAGCCATGTCGCCCGCGTCAGCCGCCCGCCAGGCGCAGGCGGCCAGCAGGGCGTCGGCGCGTAGCGACCCGTAGCGCACAAGGTCTTCCAGCCAGGCTTGCAGCGTCTGCGCGTTGGTGATGTCCCCCGCCTCGACGGCGGCCTCCAGCCCATGGCTATAGGCGAAGGCGCCGACCGGGAAGGCGGGCGACAGCCAGATGAGCAGCGGCAGGGCGGAGCCTGCGCTATCCGTTGGCTGGTCTTGCGAAGGCCGCTGCAAGCGGGCCGCATCAATCATGAGACTATTTGTGTCCATGGGCGGCGTGGTCGTGGCCCGCGTGATCGTGGCCGGAGTGATCATGCGCCTTGTGGTCATGCGCAGCATGGTCATGGCCGTGGTGGTCATGCCCATGGTGATCGTGATGATCATGGCCGCAGCCCGGGCCATGCACATGGGCGGCCTCAGGCGCGGGCTCGGGCTCTGGCGCATAGGCGCCGCCCTCGGGCTCGAAGGGGCCTTCGATGAGGGCGATCTTGCCGCCGAGCTTGCGGGCCATGTCCTCGATCACGGGATCCCTGCGGATGCGGATGCGGTTGGCGAGGATCTGCACCGGCAGGTGCCGGTTGCCCAGATGCCAGGCCATGCGGGCGAGATCGCGCGGCTCGCCGATGCGGATTTCCGCCAGCGGCTCAGGGGCGGCGACCACTTCCACGAGGCGGCCATCTTCCAGCACCAGCGCGTCGCCGTGGCGTAGCACCACGGCTTCGGGCAGATCCAGCAGGAACTCCAGCCCGCGCACGCCGGTCATGGCGACGCGGCGGCGGTGGCGCTCCTCGAAATCGAGCACGACGGTATCGGCGGGCTTGGCCTGCCATGCGCCTCGGGCGCTGATGAAATTGGCGCGGATCATGGGATTGTCCTCAAGCGAGCATGTCGATCTTTGCGGGGGTGATCGCCTCTATCCGGGGCATTTCGGCCACGCTTTGCGCCATGGCCCGCAGGAAATCCTGGGTATGGGCGCTCTGGAGATGGGCGCGATTGTCCTCATGGCTCTTCCAGCGCTCCAGGACGACGAAGGCGTTCGTCTCCGTGGCGCTTTCATAGACGTCATAGGCTAAATTGCCGCTCTCAGCGCGAGACGTCTCCACGCAGACAGCCGCCGCCGCAAGAAAGCCATCCCGCTTTTCGGGACGGATCTTGGCGCGGGCGATGACGACGATCATGGAGCCTCCGGGGTCGGAGGCTCTTCTTTAGAACATGAAATATCTTTGCGCCATGGGCAGCACGTCGGCGGGCTCGCAGACCAGCAGCACGCCATCGGCGGTGACCGAATAGGTCTCGGGGTCCACCACGATCTTCGGGGTGGCGCCGTTGTGGATCATGCTCTTCTTGCTGATCTGCCCGCGCGTGTTCTCGACGGCGACCATGGGCTTGTGGACCCGTAGCTTGGCCCCCAGCCCCCGGTCCAGCGCCAGCGCGCTGACGAAGGTGAGGCAGGTGGAGGCGACCGCGCCCCCATAGGCGCCGAACATGGACCGGTAATGCACGGGCTGGGGCGTGGGGATGGAGGCGTTGGGATCGCCCATGGCGGCGGCGGCGATGGCGCCGCCCTTGATGATGAGATCGGGCTTCACGCCGAAGAAGGCGGGGGTCCAGAGCACGAGGTCTGCGAGCTTGCCGGGCTCGATGGAGCCGATGTGCCGCGACACCCCGTGCGCGATGGCCGGGTTGATCGTATATTTGGCGATATAGCGCTTGGCCCGGGCATTGTCGTTGTCGCCGGTCTCTTCGGGCAGGGGGCCGCGCTGGCGCTTCATCTTGTCGGCGGTCTGCCATGTCCGGATGATCACCTCGCCCACGCGCCCCATGGCCTGCGAGTCCGAGCTCATCATGGAGAGCGCGCCCAGATCGTGCAGGATGTCCTCCGCCGCGATGGTCTCCTTGCGGATGCGGCTTTCGGCGAAGGCGAGATCCTCGGGGATCGACGAACTCAGGTGATGGCAGACCATCAGCATATCAAGATGTTCGTCGAGGGTGTTCTTGGTGAAGGGCCGGGTGGGATTGGTGGAGGAGGGCAGCACATTCTCCAGCCCCGCCACGCTGATGATGTCGGGCGCATGGCCGCCGCCCGCGCCCTCCGTATGGAAGGCGTGGATGGTGCGGCCCTTGAAGGCCTTGATCGTGTCCTCCACAAAGCCGGATTCGTTGAGCGTGTCCGTGTGGATCATCACCTGGATGTCGTGATCATCGGCCACCGACAGGCAGCAATCGATGGCGGCGGGGGTGGTGCCCCAGTCCTCATGCAGCTTGAGGGCGCAGGCGCCAGCCTCGATCTGCTCTATGAGCCCGCGCGGGGTGGAGGCGTTGCCCTTGCCCGCAAAGCCCAGATTCATGGGGAAGGAATCGGCGGCCTCGATCATGCGCGCGAGATGCCAGGGGCCGGGCGTGCAGGTGGTGGCGAAGGTGCCCGTCGCAGGCCCCGTGCCGCCGCCCAGCATGGAGGTGACGCCCGACATGAGGGCCTCCTCGATCTGCTGGGGGCAGATGAAATGGATATGGGTGTCGAAGCCACCCGCCGTGAGGATCTTGCCCTCGCCCGCGATGATCTCCGTGCCCGGGCCGATGAGAATGTCGACGCCCGGCTGGATTTCGGGATTGCCCGCCTTGCCGATTTTCGCGATGCGCCCGTCGCGCAGGCCGACATCGCATTTCACGATGCCCCAATGATCAAGCACGACCACATTGGTGATGACCGTGTCCATGGCGCCATCGGCGCGGGTGGCCTGGGACTGGCCCATGCCATCGCGAATGACCTTGCCGCCGCCGAATTTCACCTCTTCGCCATAGATGGTGAAATCCTTCTCGATCTCGATGTAGAGCGCCGTGTCGGCGAGCCGTACCTTGTCGCCCCTGGTGGGGCCGAACATATCCGCATAGGCGGCGCGGGAAAGCTTGTTGCTCATGTCTCGTCTCCCGCTCAGAGCTTGCCCATCACATCTTGCCGGAAGCCATAGACCTCGCGGCGACCTGACAGCGCCACAAGCGTCACGTCTCGCGTCTGGCCGGGCTCGAAGCGCACGGCTGTGCCCGCCGCAATGTCGAGCCGCATGCCGCGCGCCTGTGCTCGGTCAAAGCGCAGGGCCGGATTGGTTTCGAAGAAATGGTAGTGCGAGCCAACCTGAATGGGCCGGTCGCCGGTGTTGGCGACAGTCAGCGTCAGGGTCTGCCGGCCCTCGTTCATGATGATGTCGCCAGCGGGCGTGATCACTTCGCCGGGCGCATGGTCCGTGGAGCCGCCGCGAATGGGGTGATGCACGGTGACGAGCTTGGTGCCATCGGGAAAGGTCGCCTCGATCTGGATGTCGTGGATCATCTCAGCGATGCCATCCATGACCTGATCGACGGTGACCACATGGGCGCCGGCCTCCATGAGCTCGGCGACGCTGCGCCCGTCGCGGGCGCCCTCCACCACGAAATCCGTGATGAGGGCGATGGCCTCGGGGTGATTGAGCTTCACGCCGCGCTCCAGCCTGCGGCGCGCCACATTGGCGGCCATGGCGATCAGCAGCTTGTCCTTTTCGCGCGGAGTCAGATTCATGGAAACACCCGGGATTATTGCCAGACGCGCGGCGCATCGCGCCCGCGGAAAGATTGCAGCATGGAGACAATAGCAGCCCGCATCTTTTCAGGCGAGGGCGACAGAAGGCGCACAAGCGCCATGCCGTTCCAGGCGCTGGCGCCCCATTCGCAGGGCGCGTCGGCCAGGATTGCGCGGATCTCGTCGAGCCGCGCCTCGGCGTCGGGCGCCACATGCAGGAAGGTGGCGTTGGCCCGGGCGCCATCGCCCACGGCGGGGCGGTCCAACGCGGCGGTCATGTCGCCATCAAGGCGCATGTCTTCGGCGAAGAGCAGGCGGCGCCCGCGCCTGATGCGCCAGCGGTCGCGGAAGGCGCCGTTCACCTCGGTCTCGCCCATGGCCATGCGGCCATAGATCACGCTTTCCAGCATGGTGAGGCTGCTGGTCTCATCCAGATCCATGTCGAGGCGGCGATTGAGGCGCGCGCCGCCGAACAGAATGGTCTCCTGCGGCAGCCATTCCACCACAGCGTGAGCGCCGATACGCAGGGCGACGTCGATTTCAGCGGCGTTGGATTGGGCGCGATAGATCTTTTCCGCCGATTGGGTTGTGAAGGTGACCTGCGCATGGGGGCCGACGTCGAAATCATAGGAGCACTTGTCGCCGCCTGCGACCCCGCCGCCGCTGTTGATCAGCACGCCCTCGCAGCCCTGCGCCACCTTGGGGCAGCGCAAACGCAGGCCGCCGGTCTCGAAGACGTTCATGGCCTGTGTGCGCGAACCCACGGACTGAAAGTCCGCGCGCAATTCACCGACGGCGCGGACATAGGGAGGGACCTGGGCGGGGACATGGTTCACGATCACACCGACATGTAGCTGCGCACGTCTGCTTCAACCATCGAGGCCTTGTCGCCACTCATGACGACAGCGCCGCGATCCATCACGATGAAATCATCCGCGAGTTCGCGGGCGAAATCGAAATATTGCTCCACCAGCACGATGGCCATGTCGCCCTTTTCGCGCAGATATTCGATGGCGCGGCCAATGTCCTTGATGATGGAGGGCTGGATGCCCTCGGTGGGCTCGTCCAGCACGAGGAGTCTTGGCCTTGTGACCAGCGCGCGCCCGATGGCGAGCTGCTGCTGCTGGCCGCCCGACAGATCGCCGCCGCGCCGCCAGAGCATGTCCTTCAGCACGGGGAAAAGATCGAAGATTTCATCTGGCACGAAGCGCTGCCCGCGCGGCAGGGGCGCGTAGCCTGTTTCCAGATTCTCGCGCACGGAGAGCAGTGGGAAGATTTCGCGCCCCTGCGGCACATAGGCGATGCCGCGACGGGCGCGCTGATGGGGCGCGAGCTTCGCTACGTCCGCGCCATCCCACATGATTCGGCCAGACGAGATGGCCTGGTGGCCGATGATGGCGCGCATGAGCGAGGTCTTGCCCACGCCATTGCGCCCGAGCACGCAGGTGACGCGGCCGGGCTTGGCCTCGAAGCTGACGGAGCGCAGAGCCTGCGCGGCACCGTAGAAAAGATCGATGGACTCAACGGCCAGCATGTCAGCGTCCCAGATAGACTTCGATGACGCGCGGATCGGCGCTCACCACATCGAGCGGCCCTTCGGCCAGAACGGATCCTTCGTGCAGCACAGTGACCTTGACGCCAAGGTCGCGCACGAAGGTCATGTCGTGTTCGACCACGACCACCGAATGGTCCTTCGCGATCTCGCGCAGGAGTTCGGCGGTCTGGGCTGTCTCCGCATCGGTCATGCCCGCCACGGGCTCGTCGACGAGAAGCAGCTTGGGGTCCTGAGCAAGCAGCATGCCGATCTCCAGCCATTGCTTCTGCCCATGGGATAAATCGGCCGCCAGCCTTGTGCGGTGGTCTTTCAGGCGCGTCGTCTCCAGAATCTGGTCGATGCGCATCAGTTGATCCGCAGGCGCTCTGCCGAAAAGAGTGGCGAATGCGCCGCGCGGAGCCTTCAAAGCGAGCAGGATGTTGTCCTCGACCGTGTGGCTCTCGAAGACCGTGGGTTTCTGGAACTTGCGGCCAATGCCAAGCTCGGCGATGGCGGGCTCATCGAGCTTGGTGAGATCATGCTGGCCGTTGAAATAGACATCGCCTTCGTCGGGGCCCGTCTTGCCGGTGATGATGTCCATCATGGTCGTCTTGCCCGCGCCATTGGGGCCGATGATGGCGCGCATCTCGCCGGGCTCCAGGGTGAGCGATAGGCCGCGCAGGGCCTTGTAGCCGTCAAAGCTCACGCAGACGCCATCGAGATAGAGCACGGAGGAGGTGAGGGCGGGGTTGTCCTTGGCCAGACCGGTCATGGCGTCACTCCGCAGGCTTTGTTTGAGGCGTCGTCGTCGCGGGCGGCTTGGCGCGCAGGCGCGTGATATATTCGCCCGCCGTGCCCAGGATGCCCTTGGGCAGGAAAATGGTGACGAGGATGAAGAGAAGGCCCAGCGCAAAGAGCCAGAGTTCGGGCAGGGCGCCGGTGAACCAGGTCTTGGCGAAGTTGACGAGCACTGCGCCGAGCGCCGCGCCCACCAATGTGCCGCGTCCGCCCACCGCCACCCAGATGACCGCTTCGATGGAATTGGCGGGGGAGAATTCGCTGGGGTTGATGATGCCGACCTGCGGCACATAGAGCGCGCCCGCAACCCCTGCCATCATGGCGGACAATGTGAAGACAAGGACCTTGTAGGTCTCGACCCGGTAGCCGATGAAGCGCGTGCGCGTTTCGGCGTCGCGGATGGCGATCAGCACCTTGCCGAACTTGGAGATGACCACGGCGCGGGCGATGAGATAGCCGACGCCCAGCGCGATGGCGGAGATGGAGAACAGCGCCGCGCGCGTGCCATCGGCCTGTACGTTGAAGCCGAGGATGTCCTTGAAATCGGTCAGGCCATTGTTGCCGCCAAAGCCCATGTCGTTGCGGAAGAAGGCCAGCAGCAGCGCATAGGTCATGGCCTGCGTGATGATGGACAGATAGACGCCGGTGACGCGCGAGCGGAACGCGAACCAGCCGAAGCAGAAGGCGAGCACGCCCGGAACCAGCAGCACCATCATCATGGCGTAAGAGAAGGAGTTGAAGCCCCACCAGGTCATGGGCAGCTCCTTCCAGTTCA
>CAMDOY010000064.1 GCA_945903655.1 Rhizobium sp. Q54
CCCGCCTGCCGGTCCACCCCGGCCCCGCCGCGCTGGCCACGACTCAGGATCGCGCGACCGAGAAACGCTTCCTGAACGGTCTGGGGATCCCAACAGCGCCCTTCCTCGAAGTGGACGACGCCTCGGGCCTCGCCCGCGCCCTGGAGGCCCTGGGCCGCCCCGCCATCCTCAAGACCCGCCGCTTTGGTTATGACGGCAAGGGCCAGATCATGATCCGCGAGGGCATGGATGTGGAGACGAGCTGGCTGGCCCTTGGCGGCGGCCCCTGCATTCTGGAGGGGCTGGTGCCCTTCACCCGCGAGGTCTCGGTGGTGGCTGCGCGCGGGCTCGACGGCTCCTTC
This sequence comes from Rhizobium sp. Q54, assembly GCA_945903655.1. Taxonomy (GTDB): domain Bacteria; phylum Pseudomonadota; class Alphaproteobacteria; order Rhizobiales; family Beijerinckiaceae; genus Terripilifer. The sequence goes on from CAMDOY010000064.1 coordinate 342, forward strand.
GCCGCCTATGACGTCTGCGAGAACGCCCACGAGAACCATATTCTCGCCCTGACCACAGTCCCCGCCCGCATGGGCTCTGACACGGCGGCGGAGGCGGTCGCCATGGCCGCGCGCATCGCCGGGGCGCTGAACTATGTGGGGGTGATCTCGGTCGAGATGTTCCATGTTGTGGACAAGGCGGGCGAGCGGCTCGTGGTCAACGAGATCGCTCCGCGCGTCCACAATTCCGGCCACTGGACCCTCGACGGCGCCGTGACCTCCCAATTCGAGCAGCATATCCGCGCCGTCTGCGGCTGGCCGCTGGGCTCCACACGCCGCCATGGGCGGGTGGAGATGCGCAACCTTATTGGCGCTGAGGCCAACGACTGGGCGGCCCTGCTGGCCGAACCGGGCGCCTGCCTGCACCTCTATGGCAAGCACGAGGCCCGCGAAGGCCGCAAGATGGGTCATGTGACCCGGATTTTCCCCGAATGAGGCGCCCCTAAAAGACCCGAAAAGGGGGGCTGCGTATGGACAAGCCCTCCACCATCTGCTATCCGCACCCCCCACAGTAGGGTTTCCAAAGTCCTTACGACAGGTTTCTCCCCATCGGGGTTTCGCTCTAACACGGCAGTCCGCTCACGGACCAAGCCGCAACGACAGGATGAATGCGTGCAAGTTCTCGTCCGTGACAACAACGTCGATCAGGCCCTCAAGGCCCTCAAGAAGAAGATGCAGCGCGAGGGCATTTTCCGCGAGATGAAGCTCCGTGGCCATTACGAGAAGCCCTCCGAGAAGCGCGCCCGCGAGCAGGCTGAAGCCGTGCGCCGCGCCCGCAAGCTCGCCCGCAAGAAGATGCAGCGCGAAGGCCTGCTGCCCATGAAGCCGAAGCCGGAAATGGGCGCGCGCCGCTAGGCGCAAGCGTCTTTTTCACATCCGGGAGACTGTGGCGCCGGGGATCGAAAGATCCCTCCGGCGCTATCTCTTTTTCGGCGCAGGGTGTTTTCTCGACGCCCGCAGTCCACAATAGTCGCCTTGGCCGTAATCTCGCCCCATTACCCATGTTTTCAAGGTGAGATTCTTTTAAGCTTCGCGGCGCATGCTTATGTCGCTTCGAACCGAGTGCGCTTTGGATGATGATGAACCCAGCCTTTCTTCGCCCCGCCCGCCAGCTGACGTCGCTCGCCGCCGTCGCCGCGCTCAGCGTTCTGCTGGGTGGCTGCGAGATGAACCTCGGCAGCTTCAACGGCCTGAGCAGCTCGGCCGCCCGGCCGCGCATCGCAGAGACCGAGGCGCCGGACGCCTCCTTCAGCGACAATATCGCCTCCCTCACCGATGTGGTGAAGCGCAACCCCAACTCGCCCGAGGCCTATAACACCCGTGGCGCCGCCTATGCGCGCGCAGGGCGCTATCAGGAGGCCGTCACCGATTTCAGCCAGGCGATCCGCCTCGATCCCAATCACGCCTCCGCCTATACGAACCGCGCTCTGGCGGCGCGGCAGATGGGCAAGAACGATGTGGCGCTGGCGGATTTCGGCCGCGCCATCGCCGCCAATCCCAGCCATGCGCCGGCCTATCTGGGCCGCGCCAATCTGCTGCGGGCGCAGGGCAATCTGTAGGACGCCATGGCGGACCTTGATCAGGCCATCCGCCTCAACCCGGAGGAGGCGCAGGCCTTCCATGCCCGTGGCCTGATCTACCAGCGCAACGGGAACCACGCCCGGGCGATCACAGATTTCGACAACGCCATCGACCGCAATCCCTTCGCCGCCGCACCCTATCAGGCGCGCGCCCAGAGCCTCACCGTCATCGGAAAATACGATCTGGCGATCGAGGACTTCAACGCCGCCCTCAACGTCAACAACCGCAACGGCGACGCCTGGGCGGGCCTGGGCCTCGCTTATGAGAAGCAGGGCGACAAGACGAAGGCGTCCGAGTCCTATGGCCGCGCGCTAGTGGTCGATCCCGGCAACAGAGTCGCGCGCGAAGGCCAGAGCCGCACCGGGCGGGCCTGAAAAAGAAAATGGCCGTAGGCTGAAAGCCCCGGCCATCTCTTCCAATCACCTGAAAGACCAGATCGCCGGGCTGCTCAGTGCCCGAGCGCCTTGACGATTTGCTCCACCATCTTCTTCGCGTCGGCGAAGAGCATCATGGTGTTGTCCTTGAAGAACAGCTCGTTCTCCACGCCCGCATAGCCCGAACCCATGCCGCGCTTGATGAAGAGCACGGTCTTGGCCCGCTCCACATCCAGAATCGGCATGCCGTAAATGGCGGACTTGGGGTCCGTCTTGGCGGCGGGGTTGGTCACGTCATTGGCGCCGATCACGAAGGCCACGTCCGCCTGCCCGAATTCCGAGTTGATGTCCTCGAGTTCGAAGACCTCGTCATAGGGCACATTGGCTTCCGCCAGCAGCACGTTCATGTGGCCGGGCATGCGGCCCGCCACCGGGTGGATGGCGTATTTGACCTCGACGCCCTCTTTCTTGAGCAGGTCCGCCATCTCGCGCAGGGCGTGCTGGGCCTGGGCCACCGCCATGCCATAGCCCGGCACGATGATGACCTTGGAGGCGTTCTTCATGATATAGGCCGCGTCATCCGCCGAGCCCTGCTTGACCGGGCGCGTCTCGACCACGCCAGCGCCAGCCGCCGCTCCGTCATCGCCGCCAAAGCCGCCAAGGATCACGGAGAAGAAGGAGCGGTTCATGCCCTTGCACATGATGTAGGACAGGATCGCGCCCGAGGAGCCCACCAGCGCGCCGGTGATGATCAGCGCGAGATTGCCCAGGGTGAAGCCGATGCCCGCCGCCGCCCAGCCCGAATAGGAGTTGAGCATGGAGACCACGACCGGCATATCCGCGCCGCCGATGGGCACGATGAGCAAGACGCCCAGCGCCAGCGACACCGCCACCAGCAGCCAGAAGACCAGATGGCTCTGGGTCGCCATGAAGATGCCAATCAGCACCACCAGCGCGACGCCCAGCCCCGCGTTGATGAGATGGCGCTGGGGCAGCATGATGGGCTTGCCGGACATGCGCCCGTCGAGCTTCAGGAAGGCGATGATCGAACCCGTGAAGGTGATGGCGCCGATGGCCGCGCCAATCGCCATTTCCAGAAGGCTGGCGGCATGGATCGTCTTGGAGGTTCCGATGCCAAAAGCCTGGGGCGCATAGAGCGCGCCCGCCGCCACCAGCACGGCGGCGAGGCCCACCAGCGCGTGGAAGAAGGCCACGAGTTGGGGCATGGCGGTCATCTGGACCGTGCGAGCGCGCCAGGCGCCAAAGCCGCCGCCGATGGCGATGCCCACCAGCACCAGCATCCAGGCCGAGAAGCCTGCGGGCATGCGGTAGAGCAGCGTGGTCACCACCGCGATGCCCATGCCGATCATGCCGAACAGGTTGCCCTGCCGGGAGCTTGAGGGATGGGACAGGCCGCGCAGCGACAGAATGAAGAGGACGCCCGAAACGAGATAGAGAAGGGCCGCGAAATTGGCGCTCATCGGCTCACCCCTTCTTCTTGTACATGGAGAGCATGCGCTCGGTGACCATGAAGCCGCCGAAGATGTTCACCGAGGCCAGGATCAGCGCCACAAAGCCAAAGACCCGCGCCCAGAGCGGGCCATCATCGCCCGGCGTTGAGGCGTCCACCCCCACCGAAAGAAGCGCGCCCACCACGATCACCGACGAGATGGCGTTGGTGACGGACATGAGCGGCGTATGCAGGGCAGGCGTCACCTGCCAGACCACATAGTAGCCCACGAAAATCGCCAGGGCGAAGATCGCGAGACGGAAGACGAAGGGGTCGATCGCCCCGCCGGAGGCCGCATTCGCGGCGTCGCCCGCCGCGCTTGCGACCTGATCAGCATATTGCTGGGCGGCGCTCTGCACCTTTTCAAGAAACTGTTGTGTCGCCTCAGTGGCCATGACGCCCTCTTCAAGGTTGGGCCTGGGGGAAAAGGTGGCTCGCGCCCCTTACGCCTTCTGGAAATTCGGATGCACGACCGCGCCGTCGCGGGTCAGCAGCGTCGCCTTGACGAGTTCATCGTCCCAATTGGGGGCGAAGCTCTTCGTCTCCTTGTTGACGAGCGTGTCCATGAAGGCGAGCAGGTTGCGCGCGTAAAGGCTGGAAGCGGTTGCGGCGAGACGGCCGGGCACATTGAGATGGCCGACGATCTTCACGCCATTGTCCGTCACGAAGGTCTGGCCGGGAACCGCCAGCTCGCAATTGCCGCCGCGCTCCACCGCCAGATCGACGATGACCGAGCCCGGCCGCATGGAATGGACCATCTCGGCGGTGATGAGCCTGGGGGCGGGACGGCCGGGGATCAGCGCCGTGGTGATGACGATGTCCTGCTTGGCGATATGGGCGGCGGTGAGGGCCGCCTGCTTGGCCTGATATTCCTTGGACATTTCCTTGGCGTAGCCGCCCGCCGTCTGGGCCTGGGCGAATTCCTCGTCCTCGACGGCCAGAAACTTCGCGCCCAGCGACTCGACCTGTTCCTTGGTGGCGGGGCGCACGTCGGTCGCGGTGACGATGGCGCCAAGACGCCGCGCGGTGGCGATGGCCTGCAAGCCCGCGACGCCCACGCCCATGATGAAGATCTTGGCCGCAGGCACGGTGCCCGCCGCCGTCATCATCATCGGCAGCGCCCGGCCATATTCGCCTGCGCCATCGATGACGGCGCGATAGCCCGCCAGATTGGCCTGGGACGACAGCACATCCATGACCTGCGCGCGGGTGATGCGCGGCATGAATTCCATGGCGAAGGTGGAGAGACCCGCCTGAGCGAACTGGGCCAGAGCCTCGTCCTGCCCATAGGGGTCCATGATGGCGATGACGGCTGCGCCGGGAGCGGCGCCCGCCAGGTCAGCGGCAGCGGGCCTGCGCACCGCGAGCACCACCTGCGCGCCAGCGACCGCCTCGGAGAGGCTGTGGGCGATCTTGGCGCCAGCGGCTTCGAAATCCGCGTCGGGAATGCCGGAGGCGGAGCCCGCCCCGGTCTGCACCATGACCTCGGCTCCGAGGGCGGCGAGTTTCTTGATCGTTTCCGGCGTCACCGCGACGCGGGTCTCGACGGAAAGGTTTTCAGCAGGAACAGCTATGCGCATGCGAATGCTCCGATGAAACCCGATAATTCAGGTTCGAACCGCCAATCCCCTACGAGAACGGGCCGCACGGTCGCCGCCCGAAGGCGCGACCCTGCGGCCCTTCTACGCGTCAGAGAAGGGTGACGGCCATGAAAATGACGATGGCGACGACGCCGATGGTGCCCCACTTCGTCATCTCGACGAACAGTTTGTAGGTCGCCTCGTGCTCGGCGTAGTCCATGTCCGGATGGCCCTTGGCGGCGGTCTGATGATTAGCCATGATCCCCTCGAGAAGGTTCGCTAGAATTTCGGTCCATTTGCTTAGCCGAATCCGAAGAAGCCTGCAATGTGGCGGCGGCGCGGCGCGCCTGCCGATACACAAACAGGACGTAGACAGAAAGTCCCAAGGCCCCGCCCATATGGAGCAGCCACAGGCGCCCGGCATCCGCGACGTCCGGCCCGGCCCCCAGACGCCCGATCACGAAAGCCCCCAACGGCAGCGCGAAGGCCAGCGCGCGCGGGGCGCCTTCGCCGCTTCGAAACAGCAAGGCCGCCACCAGAAGCACCGGAACATAATAGGCCTCCACCCAGCACCCCGGCCCCAGCCGCAGCACGACCAGCAGGGTGACGAGGGTTCCCGCGAAGGCCAGCAGCAGGCGCCCGAGAACCGCGCTCACATGGCCGACGAAGGGCACGGCGAGGAAAACCGGCGTGGTGGCCCAGGCGACCGACGAAGCCCAGCCGGGCTCGCCGATGATCCAGACGATTCCCAGGGGATAGAAAGGCTGGCTGGAGCCCACCAGCAGGGCCACCGAATTGGCGGCCTGTTGCAGCGGGTTGTCCGTCGCGGTGCGGTTGCGCCAGACCTGCAGGAGGTTGGACGCCATCACGACGCGCCCCCCACCTTGCGCTTCCCGTGGCCGCTGAGGCCCACCAGATCGAGCGCCGCGATCTGGCGCTGCTCGATGGCGGCCACCGAGAAATTCTCCCCCAGCGCCGATTCGAAGAGCTGGTGGAAGTTCAGCTTGGCGTCCAGATGCAGAAACACGCCGCCCAGGCCGATGGCCGCCCGGTCCATGAAGACAAATTCGCGGGGGACCTTCACCGGCCCCTTTTCCTTCAGGGCCTGATGGACCGTGAAGGCCTCCTTGCGCCCGTATTTGCCTGGCTCCACCCCATCGGCGATGGTGCGGACCCGGTCATCCAGCAGCGGCCCATAGATGAAGCGCGCCCAGATGTTGAGCACTTCGATCAGGTCCTTGCGCAGGCCCTTGAAGCCCCAGGTCTCATAGGCATGGACCACCTGCGCCTGATCGTTGCGCATGAGGCCCTGATAGAGATCCACCACCCCGCCCACGAAGCTTGGTGGAAACACCCGCACGCAGCCATAGTCCAGCAGGTTGATCCCCTCGCCCTCGCCAAAGACCGTGTAATTGCCCAGATGCGGATCCCCGTGGATCACGCCGAACTGGCTGAAGGGCTGCCACCAGGCCCGGAACATGGCCTTTGCGATGCGGTTGCGCACCTCCTGATCGGCGGTCTTGAAGGTGAGGAGCTTGCGCCCCTCCAGCCAGTCCAGCGTCAGCAGGCGCCCGGTGGAAAGCTCCGGCCAGGAGCCGGGCACCCGCACCTCGTCGAAGTCGGCGAGCATATGGGCGTAGAGCGCGGCGTTCTTGGCCTCGCGCTTGTAGTCCAGCTCCTCGCGCACCCTTGCGCCGATCTCGACCGCCATCTCGCGGGTGTCGATGGCGGCGTCCATGCGCCGGTGCAGGGCGAAGAGCACGTCGAGCTGGGAGAGGTCCGCCTCCACGGCGGAGGCCATGTCGGGATATTGCAGCTTGCAGGCGAGGGGGCGTCCGTCATGGCTCACCGCCCGATGCACCTGCCCGAGAGACGCGGCGGCGGCGGGATGCAGGTCGAAGGACTGGAAGCGCGTCTGCCACTGCGGCCCGAGCTCGGCCATCATGCGGCGCTTGACGAAGGCCGCGCCCATGGGGGGCGCGTCGGACTGCAACTGCTGCAGGGCTTCGGCATATTCGGGCGGTAGCGCGTCGGGGATGGTGGCGAGCAATTGCGCCACTTTCATCATGGGCCCCTTGAGGCCGCCCAAAGCCTTGGTCAGCATCGCGGCATTGTCCGCGCTCGCGCCGCCAAAGAGGGAGGCGGCCGCCATGCGCGCGGCGACCCCGCCCGCATTGGCGCCCACCCGCGCATAGCGGGCGGCGCGGGCGGAAAAGCGGTTGGCTTCATTGTCGGTCATCGGGGGAACCAGGGCTGCAGGACAGGCTTCAGGTAAGCGCCTTCAGCCGTTTTACGAGCCCCGCCCCGGTTCAGACCGGCGCGGTGTTCACATTATAGGTGAACAGCCACTCATAACGCGCCGCCACGGCCTCGGCGCTCCATTCCCGGTCGATATAGGCGTCGGCCTTGGCGGGGTCGCGGTAATCGGGGTTGTGGAAGTGACGCACCATCTCATTGGCGCCCGCCACCATGCGGTTGTCGCGCTCCAGCCGCGCCGCCTCGTAGCGCTGCAGGGCGGTCGGCACATCGTCATAGGCTTCCAGACAGCGGGCCAGCACAACCCCATCCTCCAGCGCCATGACCGCGCCCTGGGCGAGGAAGGGCAGCGTGGGATGGCAGGCGTCGCCCAGCAGGGCGACCCGGCCAAAGGCGAAACGATCCAGGGGTTCGCGCACCAGATAGGCCCATTGCAGGAGTTTGGGCGCGGCGTCGATCATCACATGGATGTCCTCGTGCCAGCCCTCGAAATCCGCATGGCACTGCTCTTTGGTGCCCTCGACGGTCCAGGCGGATTCTGTCCACTGGGCCCGCTCGACGGTGGCGGCGAGGTTGAAGATCTCCCCATCGCGCAGGGGATAATGCACCACATGGCCATTGGGGCCGATCCAGTTCACCGCCATGCTGGCGCGCATGCGCTCGGGCAGGGCGTCCAGCGGAATCACCCCGCGCCAGATCATCATGCCGGGATAGCGGGAGGGGGCGTCATTGGCGGTGAGGCTGCGCACCATGGAATTGACGCCATCGCAGCCGATGAGCGCGTCGCCCTCGAAGATGCGGCCATCCTGCAGGGTGAGGAAAACCTTGCCGTCGCGCTCCTCGAAGGAGGCGCAGCGGGCGTTCAGATGCAGCACATCGGGCCGCTGGCGCAGCACCGCGTCGCTGACGGCGGTGAGCAGGTCCGGCCGATAGACCGTGAGATAGGGATAGCCATAGCGCTCCAGCGCCGCCGGGCCCATGTCGAAGAGCTTCCAGACCTTGCCGGTGTTCCACAGGCGCACTTCCTTGCGCTCGGCCCGGCAGGACAGTTTGCGCAGGGTTTCGAAGGCGCCGATGGAATCAAGGGCGCGGTTGCCATTGGGGCTGATCTGGATGCCGGCGCCCACTTCGCGCAGCTCGCCGGCCTGTTCGAAGATCGCCACGTCGAAGCCGCGCTGCAACAGCGCCGCCGCCGTCGTCATGCCGCCAATGCCGCCACCGGCGATGAGAATGCGAGGTTTCGAACCAGCCACTTGCGCGTCTCCTGTCTTGGAGAGAAGTCCTATCTCAGGAGAGGGCGCGGGGGCAAATGGGGCGGGGCTTGATGGGGAGCCGGAGGGGGGCGCTCAACTGGCGAGCGCTGAAAGAGCGTTGCGATAGGTTCGCATCCCCTTGTTCGCCAACGCCATCGCCTTCCCGAAGGCGGGATCGAAGGGGCTGAGGCGCACCGTGGAGCCCGCCTGCTCCACCACATGCATCTCGTCACCCTCCTTCAGGTCGAGGCGGGCGACAAGGTCCTTGGGCAGGATGAAGCCGAGGGAGCCGCCGATCTTTTGGATCTGGACGACATGGCCCTCCAGCTCGGTGGTCCCGGGCGTTTCACTCATGGGGTAGCTTCCAGCGTTACATGAACATTATAACGCTGTAGGCTCAGGCACTCAACGCTTGTTCAGAGCAATCGCAGTCTCAAACCAGAGCGTCTGGCGCCTTGACTGCGGTTTTCTGAAATTTCTGCTTGAAATCGTCCATCGATTTCCGGCTGACGTTGAACACATGCTTGTGCTTGTCGTCGTGATGGGCGACCGGGGCGGAAGAGGCGTCCTCGGCGACGACCAGTCGATCGCCCGTCTTCAGATGCAGCCGCGCCATCACCTCTTTCGGCAGGATGAGCGTGAGCGTATTGCCGATCTTGCGGACATGAAGGGCGTGATCTTCCGGCGGAACATATTTTGGTGCTTCGCTCATGGGGGCGCTCCTTTAAGATATTTTTAAGGCTACGCCATAATCGGAAATATGACAACTAAAACTTACACTTCCATCAACTCCAGCTCGGCAATCATGTCTTCGATCATCTTCAGCCCGATCTGCCAGAACCCGGGATCGCGCGCGTCAAGACCAAAGGGCGCCAGCAATTCGGAATAGTGCTTCGAGCCGCCCGCCGACAGCAGGGCGAAGTATTTCTCCACAAAACCGCTCTCCGCCCCCTGATAGACGCCGTAGAGCGAATTCACGAGGCAATCGCCGAAGGCGTAGGCGTAGACATAGAAGGGCGAATGGACGAAATGGGGGATATAGGCCCAGAAGGTCTCATAGCCCTCATGCAGTGCGATGGCGGGGCCAAGGCTCTCAGCCTGCACGCTCATCCATAATTCGCCGATGCCCTCGGCGGTCAATTCGCCCTCGCGCCGCGCCTCATGCAGCTTGCGCTCGAAGGAATAGAAGGCGATCTGGCGCACCACCGTATTGATCATGTCCTCCACTTTGGCCGCCAGCATGGCGCGGCGCTGCTCGGGACCTGAATCGGCCAGCAGGGTGCGGAAGGTCAGCATTTCCCCGAACACGCTGGCGGTTTCGGCGAGGGTCAGGGGGGTCGGCGCCATCAGCGCGCCATTGGGAGCGGCGAGCACCTGATGCACCCCATGTCCGAGTTCATGGGCGAGCGTCATCACATCGCGCGGTTTGCCCTGATAGTTCAGCAGCACATAGGGATGGGCTGACGGCACGGTCGGATGGGCGAAGGCGCCGGGCGCCTTGCCCGGCCGCACGGGGGCGTCGATCCACTGTTCATCGAAGAAGCGCCGGGCGATCTCCGCCATTTTCGGCGAAAAGGCGCCATAGGCCGAGAGCACGAGATGGCGGGCGTCCTCCCAATTATAGGTGCGGGTGGGCACATTGGGCAGGGGGGCGTTGCGGTCCCAATGGTCGAGCTGGTCCTTGCCGAACCATTTAGCCTTCAACTTGTAATAGCGGTGAGACAGGCGCGGATAAGCCTCCCGCACGGCGGCCACCAGCGAATCCACCACCTCGCGCTCGACCCGGTTCGACAGGTGGCGGGAATCCGCCACATCCTGAAACCCGCGCCAGCGGTCGCCGATTTCCTTGTCCTTGGCCAGCACATTGGTGATGAGGGTGAAGGTGCGCTGGTTGGCGCGCAGGGTCGTGGCCAGGGCCTGCGCGGCCTCCTTGCGGACGGAGGCCTCCCTGTCCTGCATCAGATTGAGGGTGGGCTCGATCGCCAATTCCTTGTCGCCGACCTTGAAGCGCAGGGAGGCGATGGTCTCGTCGAAGAGCCGGTTCCAGGCGCCGCGTCCGGTGACGGATTTCTCGTGGAAGAGCTGCTCGACCCGATCCTCCAGCTGATAGGGCTTCTCGCGCCGCACATCCTCGATCCAGGGCCGGTAATGGGCGAGCGGGCCGTCATTCATGGCCGCCTCAAGGGCCGCGTCATCGATTCGGTTGAGCTCAAGGGTCAAAAAGACGAGGTCGGTGGAGGCGTTGGTGATTTTTTCCTGGGCGTCGCCAAAAAATTTCGCACGCTGGGGGTCCGTGGTGTCGCCCGCATAGATCAGGCCCGCATAGGACATGATTCGCCCGATCAGATCCTCCAGCCGCTCATAGCGCGCCAGCATGTCGAACAGCGCGCGGGAGGCGCCGGGGCCGGTGGCGAGGTTCGCGAGCTTGCCCCGGTAGAGCTCGGCGAAAGCTTTGCAATCGCTGAGGGCGCGGGCGATATCCTGAGCATATTCGGGGGAATCCATCCCCGGATAGAGGTCGGTCAGATCCCATTCAGGCAGCCCGCCCTGGGCGGGGGTCGCCCCTTCAGCGGCGGCGGAGCGAGTGGCGAGGGCTTGGCGGGCGGCGAGGGTGCGCATGGGGCGAGATCCATTCTGGTGCAGCCCCCTATATCGGGCTTCCCCCCCAAACGATCAACCGCTCAGGCCGCGCCGCAGCGCTTGCGTCACATGGAAGCCACAAAATTAATCCGCCGTTTACCCTGTTGCACCAACATGACGTCTCAAGCAGGCCGATTCCTGCCGGGGATTGAAGCAACCGCATGACATTGACCGTCCTCATCGCCGACGACGACGCCATTCAGCGTCGGCTCCTCGAAGCCATGGTCCGCCGATTCGGCTATCACGCCGAACTGGTCGATAGCGGCGAAGCCGCGCTCGCCCGCTTGGTGGCCGCCGATCTGCCGCACGTTGATTGCCTGATCCTTGATCTGGTCATGCCCGACCTTGATGGCATGGGCGTTCTGCTGCGCATGCGCGAACAAGGCATCACCACGCCCGTCATCGTGCAGGCTTCGCCCAATTCCATTGAATCCGTCACCTCCGCCACGCGGGCGGGCGCCTTTGATTTCGTCGTGAAGCCCGTGGGCGCGGAGCGTTTGCAGGTCTCGCTCAAGAACGCCATGCGGTTCGAAACCCTCCAGGAGGAGGTGCGCCGGACGGCGAGGCGCGGCTCCGCGACGGTGGCCTTCCGCGACATATCCACCTCCTCCCAAGAGATGGAGCGGATCAGGCGGCTATGCGAAAGAGCCGCCAAATCGACCATCCCGGTCCTCATCGAGGGCGAGAAGGGCGTCGGCCAGGAGCTGGTCGCCCGGGCGATCCATGGCGCCTCCGAACGGCGCGGTCGCTCGTTCCTCACCGTGAACTGCGCAGGATTGCCCGAAGGCGGGGTGGAATCCCTGCTGTTCGGCCACGAAAAGGGAGCCGTCGCCGGCGCCCTTGACCGGCGTGTCGGCAAATTCGCCGAAGCCCATGGCGGCGCCATCTTCCTTGAAAATGTGGAAGACCTGCCGCCCCATGCCCAGGCCCAGCTGCTGCGCGCCCTGCATGAGGGGGAAATTGAACCCGCCGGGGCGAAAAAGGCGATCAAGATCGATGTGCGCATCATCGCCGCCACCAATCGCAACATGATCCAATGCGTGAAGACCGGCGCCTTCCGGGAAGATCTCTACTATCGCCTCAATGTCTTCCCCATCAGCGTGCCGCCGCTGCGCGCGCGCCGGGACGACATCACCGATCTCGCCCGTCGTTTCATGGCGCGCTTCGCCGCCGAAGAGGGCAAGCGTTTGCGCGGGCTTTCAGCTGAAGCGCTGGCCCTGCTGACCACCTACCATTGGCCGGGCAATGTGCGGCAGCTCGAAAACACCCTGTTCCGGGCCGTGGTTCTGGCCGAGGGCGACGAACTGACCATCGCGGAATTCCCCCAGATCGCCGCTCAGGTGGAGGGGTTCGACGTACGCATTCCCGCCGCCCCCGCCCTCGCCCTGCCCCAGCCACCCCAACGGGAGATCATCCGGATCGAGGTGCGCGACCCCCACGCCATGCGTCCGCTGGATGAACATGGCAATGTGCGCAAGCTCGAAGACATGGAGGCGGAGATGATCCGCTTCGCCCTCACCTATTATCGCGGGCAAATGTCGGAGATGGCGCGGCGGCTTGGAATCGGGCGCTCGACACTCTACCGCAAAATGAAGGACATCGGCCTGCAGGACGACGAGATCTCCGCCATCGGCGAGAGCGTTGAAGCGGCCTAACTACTTATAAGAACTTGTAAATTACTATTGAACGAAAGACCGGTTCAATGTTACTTTAGGGAATGTCGCGGCGTTTTCCCTTGAGTCGTCATTAAACCCCTTTTCGGGATCAAGAAGCAGGCGGGATCCGAAGGGGTCGGGACCTGAAGGGCGATGATCATGAAAATGCAATTTCCCCGCATGGCGGTGTTGGGAATTTCGATGGCCGCCCTGACGCTGGCCTTGCAGACGACCCGCGCCGAGGAAAGTGATCAGGACACCACGCAGTCGCTCGTGCGGCAAGCAATCTTCAGCCCGTTCACCGATCAGAGCGCGGCCACTGAAGGGGATCCAACCCCTCAAGTCCCTTCGGTCGCGCCTGAGGCGGTCATCGCAACGCCCTCTCCAGACC
>CAMDOY010000065.1 GCA_945903655.1 Rhizobium sp. Q54
AACACGATGACGTCGCAGCGCGCATCCCCAAGGGTGGCGGCGGCGCGGGAGACATCCTCCAGCAGCGGGCCCAGGGGCTTGTTGTGGACGCCGGTCATCCGCAGCCGCGTCACATGCAGGCCCACGTCCGGCGGCAGGAACCGGCGAAAATGCGGCTCGGACAGGCGGTTGGACGAGGGGATGATGAGCCCCAGACGAGCGCGGGCGAAGCCGGTGGCGGCTTCCAGCGAAAGGTCGGTCTGCGCGAGATGTCCGGTAGCCATGTTCATGGTCAATCCTCCCTGCGGCCAGTCTAACCCATCGCGCGGCGGCGCGCATCCGCGTGCGCGGCGATCAGATTGTTGTGAAACTCAGCTAATTTCGGCGCCGCTCGTGTTCGGCAAGGATATACGGCTGCGTCCTGATCGCCTATGGTCCCGCTCAATGGGGCAGGCGCCATCAGCGCCATCGGGAAACGAACCATGATTGCGGAGCAGATCGTCAACGGCGTGGTGCTGGGCAGCATGTATGCGCTGGTGGCGCTTGGCTTCACCCTCGTCTTTGGCGTGCTGGACAAGCTCAATTTCGCCCTTTCCGAACTCTTCATGCTCGGCGGCTTCGTGGTCATCGCCAGCGTGGGGCTTGGGGCGCCGCTCTGGCTGGCGGGGATTCTGGTGCTCGTGGTCTGCGGGTTGCTGGGGCTGGTGGTGGAGTTTGTCAGCTTCCGGAAATTCACCAGCGCCGATGCGCAGGTGACCGCCGCGCTCAGCTCCCTTGCGGTCGGCCTCATCATGATCGATCTCGTGCAGAAGACCTGGGGCGGCGAGCCGGTCTCGGTGCCAGTGCCCATCGAATGGCGCCGGGCCAATGTGGCCTTCTTCGGCATGCAGATCCAGGTGATGAAGATCGTGATCCTCGCGGTGACGCTGGTGCTGATGGGCGTGCTGCATTGGCTGATCTCGCGCACCGCCATGGGCCGCAACATTCGCGCCGTGGCGGAATCGCCGACCTTCGCGACCTTGCTGGGGATCGACGTCAAGCGCGTCAATCAGCAGACTTTCTTCATCGCCTCGGCGCTGGCGGGGGCGGGCGGGCTGATGTTTTCGCTGCGCAACGGCATCGCCTCCTCCGACATCGGCTTCACCTTTGGCCTCAAGGCCCTCGCCATCATGGCCATTGGCGGCATGGGCGATCTGCGCGGGGCGGTGCTAGGCGGCATCTTGGTGGGGGTGATCGAGTCCCTCGCCATCCAGTTCGGATTTGGGAAGCTGGGCGAGATCATCGTCTGGGCGCTGATGATTCTTGTTTTGCTGGCGCGACCGGGCGGCCTCTTCGGCGCCGCGCACACCACGGAGCAGCGCGCGTGAGCCAGGATCTGCTCTTCCTCACGGGCGTCAATATCCTGATGGCCTGGAGCGTCTATATCATCCTGTTGTCGGGGAGCCTCTCCTTCGCCAATGGGGGCTTCATGGCGTTGGGCGCCTATGCGGCGGGCGTCCTCACGGTGAAATGGGGCATGAACTTCTATGCTGCGCTGGCGCTGGCGGGCATAGGCACGGGCCTTGTGGGCGCCTTGCTCGCCTATCCGGCTTTACGCACGCGCGGGGTCTATCTGATCCTCGTCACGGTGGGGCTCTCCTTCATCATCCAGACCCTCATCCAGAACACCGATTATGTCGGCGGCGTGCGCGGCATGACCGGCATGATGGGCACGACCAACTGGCATGTCTGGGGCCTCATCGCCATTGTCGGCGTTGGCCTTTTCTGGCTGTCGCGCTCCCATCTGCAACGCCAGCTCGACGCAGTGCGTGAGGACGAGCGGGTGGCGGCTTCGCTGGGCATTGATGTGGTCTATCTGAAGGTCGTCTGCTTCGCGGTTGGCGCTGGGCTGGCGGCCATCGCGGGCGGGCTCTACAGCCATTACATGGTCTTCATCAACCCCGATCATTTCAACATTTTCGTGTCGATCTATGTGGTGCTCTATGTGGTGCTGGGCGGGGTCAACAATTTCATTGGACCCGTGATCGGCGCCAGCGTCATGACCCTGCTGCCAGAGCTGGTGCGGGGCCTGCAGAGCTATCGCCCGCTGATCTTCGGCGTCGTCATCATCGTGCTCTTGCTGGTGCGGCCCAATGGGCTCCTCTCTTTCCGTCTGCGCACGCTGGGCGCCCACAAGGAGGGCGGCGCATGAGCGACACACCTCTCCTTGACGTGCGCGCCATCTCCAAGCGCTTTGGCGGCATCACGGCCATTGACGATCTCTCGATCTCGCTCTTCAAAGGCGACATTCTCGGCCTCGTCGGTCCCAATGGGGCGGGCAAGACAGCCTTCGTGAATTGCGTGACGGGTTTCTATACCCTGTCGGGCGGCGCCATTCATTTTGACGGGCGCGACATCTCCGCCCTGCCGCTGCACCAGCGCGGACGGCTCGGCCTTGCGCGCACCTTCCAGAACATTCGCCTGTTTCGTCGCATGACGGTCGCCGAGAATGTGGCCTGCGCCCTGCGCGATCACGCGGACAGGCCGCTGCGCTCGCTGTTCCGCTTTGGCGGCGATGCGGGTTTCGTCAGGGCCGCGCGCGATTTGCTGGAGCGCGTGCGCCTCGCCGACAAGGCCGACCAGCTCGCGGGGTCCTTGCCCTATGGGGAGGCGCGGCGGCTCGAGATCGCCCGCGCGCTCGCCACCCGCCCCAAGCTCCTGCTGCTGGATGAGCCGACCGCTGGCATGAACGAGGAGGAGACGCAGGAATTGCTGGCCGACCTGCGCCGCAACGCCGATCTCATCCCCTCCATGATCGTCATCGAACACGACATCAAATTCATCCGTGACGTCTCCACCCGCGTGGTGGCCATGGACTATGGCCGCAAGATCGCGGAGGGCTCGGCGGCGGAGGTCTTCGCCCATCCGCAGGTGGTCGAGGCCTATCTGGGCGCGGGAGACGCCGATGTCTGAACCCCAGCTTGTCGTCACCGATCTGCATGTGGCCTATGGGCCCATCAAGGCCTTGCGCGGCGTGACGCTCCACGCCAATGAGGGCCAGACGGTCGCCGTGCTGGGCGCCAATGGGTCCGGCAAGACCACCTTGCTGCGCGCCATCTCCAACATGCTGGCGCGTAGCCAAGGGAGCGTGCGGATCAATGGCGCCGACACTGCAGGCGTTCCCGCCCATCGGCTGGTGCGCGAAGGGCTGCTGCATGTGCCCGAAGGGCGCGGCACCATCGGGCGGCTCTCCGTGCGCGAGAACCTACGCCTCGCCTATGACCTGCGCCCCACCCGGCAGTCTTTCGAGGCCGCGCTGGAGCTGGTCTTCGCCCGTTTTCCGCGCATGAGCGAGCGCCTGGGTCAGTTGGCGGGTAGCCTGTCGGGCGGCGAACAGCAGATGCTGACCCTGGCGCGCGCCATTGTGAACCGGCCCCGGCTGCTTCTGGTGGACGAGCCCTCGCTGGGGCTCTCGCCGGTCATGGTGGATGAGGCTTTCGCTGTTTTGCGGGAATTTCAGACCTCAGGCATGACCATATTGATCGTTGAGCAAAATGTTCGTAAAACGCTTTCGTTCGCTCACGAAGGTTACATCCTGCGCCAGGGACAAATAGTGGCGAGCGGTTCTGGCGCGGAACTGCTCCGGGATCCTGCAATACTGAGCCACTATCTGGGCGCCAGTTGAGTGTTTCTTTTAATGTTACAATATCTCAATCCGACCAGAACGCTCTGAAGAGTTCAACACCGGAGGAATACATGTTCGACCGTCGCCAACTTCTCGCCAGCACAGCGGCTCTCGCCGTCGCTGGCCATGCCCCCCTCGCCCTCGCCGCCGACAAGCCGCCCATCAAGGTTGGCTCCATCCTCGCCATGACCGGCATCGGCGCGGTTTATGGCATCCTCTACAACGCAGCCCTGAAAATGGCGGTTGACGATGTGAATGCGGCGGGCGGCGTCAATGGCAGCAAGCTTGAGTTGCTGCAGGAAGATGACCAGTTGCAGCCCTCGCAGTCGGTGCTCTGCTTTCGCAAGCTTGCTGGCATGGGCGCAGTCGTGGAGTTGGGCCCGCTGACCGGCACTTCCTGGGAGACCGTGGCGCCCATCGCCAATGCAATGAAGATGCCCGCGCTCTGCTTCACCGCCTCCAAGGCTGGCATTTCCGCGCCGCCCTATGCCCTGCGCATCGCGCCCCCCGACGACACCGCGATTCCCGAGGGCGTGGCTGAATTCATGAAGCTGCACCCCAATGTGAAGAAGATCGCCATCGCGGGCGACGCGCAGGAGGCCTCCGGCGCCGCTGGCATGGAGCTCTTCGCCAAGATGGCGAAGGAGTTGGGCCTTGAGGTGGTCGCCACCGCGTCCTACCAGACCCGCACCAGCGACTTCTCGCCTGACGCGATCAAGATTCGCGGCGCCAATCCCGATGCGATCTTCATCAGCTCGCTCGGGCCGACCTCGCTGCCGCTGGTCAAGGAGCTGGAAGTGCAGGGCTTCGACAAGCCAATCCTGCTGAACTCGCTGGTCTGGGCGGGCGCGGGCTTCATCCATGCGGTAGGCACGGCGGGCAAGAATGTCTACACCATCGGCTTCTCCACCAATGATGTGGATCCCGCCAATCCCAAGTACAACGACTATGTGAAGCGTTTCATCGAGCGCACGAAGACCACGACGAACCTGCCGCAGCCCGTCAATGTCTGCAACACCACGCTGCCCTATGACACCGTGTTCCTCGTCGCCGACATCATGCGCAAGGCCGGCATCGATGGGACGACCCCGGCGGACAAGGCCCGTGAGTTGATCAGGGCCGGGCTCGATGGTCTGAAGGCCTATCAGGGCATCAACAAGATCACCCTGCGCGACACCGGCGACGGCCATATCAAGTGCCATCTGCTGAAGGCCAACGCCCAGACCAAGCAATGGGAATATGCGCTCGCCCCCGACCAGCGCATCAAGACCCCCGCCGCCTTCAAGGCGCGCGGCTGAGAGCTCTTTTCACCATTAAAATGAAAGGCCCACCCCGTGAGGGGTGGGCCTTTTCGCATGGTGTTGGATGCAGGCGTTTCCCGGACCTGTGACCTTTCGGCTCACACGTCGAGATTGGCGACGTTCAGCGCATTCTCCTGAATGAACTCGCGGCGGGGCTCCACCGCGTCGCCCATCAGTTTCACGAAGATGTCGTCGGCGGAATCGGCCTCGCGCACCTTCACCTGCAGCAGCGAGCGGGCGTTGCGGTCGAGGGTGGTTTCCCAGAGCTGTTCGGGGTTCATCTCGCCAAGGCCTTTATAGCGCTGGATCTGGCTGATGCCCTTCTGGCCAGCCGCCATCACCGTATCGACCAGCGCGCTGGGCCCTGCGACCTCGGTATTGTCGCTGCGACGAATGAAGCTTGCGGGGCTGGCGTAGACATCGTGCAGGGAGCGCGAATGCTCATCAAGGCGACGCGCCTCGGCGGAGGCCAGAAGCCCCGCGTCCAGCGTCGAGGCCTGGCGCACGCCGCGCACTTCGCGCGTGAAGACGAAGCCGTTGTTCTCGACCTTGCCCGTCCAGCCGCGCTCGGTCTCGTCCGAAAGCGCGTCAAGGCGGCGCGCGACTTCCTGCGCCAGAGTTTCGGCGGCGCTTTCGCCCAGCGTCGCGATGGGCTTCAGGGCCCCCGCGATGGTCGCCTGCTCCACGGCCACGCGGTCATAGCGCGAGTGAAGGGACGCCAGCACCTGACGGATCAGGCGCGCCTCATCCACGAGGCCGCGCAGATCCACAGCCGCGCGCTCTTCGCCGCTCGCCAGACGCAGCAGGGCGTTATCGAGGCCATTGTCGATCAGATAGTCTTCACGCGCGCGCTCGTCCTTCAGATATTGCTCGGACTTGCCACGCATGACCTTGTAGAGCGGCGGCTGGGCGATGAAGATATGCCCGCGCTCCAGCAATTCGCGCATCTGCCGGAAGAAGAAGGTGAGCAGGAGCGTGCGAATATGCGCGCCGTCCACGTCGGCGTCGGTCATGATGATGATCTTGTGGTAGCGCAGCTTGTCGGGATTGAACTCACTGCTGCCGATGCCCGTGCCCAGCGCCGTGATCAGCGTGCCGATTTCTTGCGAGGTCAGCATCTTGTCGAAACGCGCGCGCTCCACGTTCAGGATCTTGCCACGCAGGGGCAGCACGGCCTGATATTCACGGTTGCGGCCCTGTTTGGCCGAGCCGCCGGCCGAATCGCCCTCGACGATGAAGAGTTCGGATTTCGCGGGATCGCGCTCCTGACAATCGGCCAGCTTGCCCGGCAGGTTCGCCACATCCAGCACGTTCTTGCGGCGGGTCAGTTCGCGCGCCTTGCGGGCGGCCTCGCGGGCCTGCGCGGCCTCCACGACCTTGCTCACGACCTTCTTCGCATCGATGGGATGCTCTTCGAACCAGCGGCCGAGCGCTTCATTCACCAGCGCCTCGACGACCGGGCGCACTTCGGAGGAGACCAGCTTGTCCTTGGTCTGCGAGGAGAACTTGGGATCAGGCACTTTAACCGAAAGCACGCAGGTGAGGCCCTCGCGGCAATCGTCGCCGGACAGGTCGACCTTTTCCTTCTTCGTCAGGCCGGTGGATTCCGCATAGGAGGTCACCTGGCGCGTCAGCGCGCCGCGCAGGCCCGCCAGATGGGTGCCGCCGTCGCGCTGGGGGATGTTGTTGGTGAAGGCCAGCACGTTCTCGTGGTAGCTGTCGTTCCACCACATGGCGACTTCGACGCCGATGCCGTCGCGATCATTCTTGATCATGATGGGCTTGTCGATCTGCGGCGACTTGGCGCGGTCGAGATAGCGCACGAAGGCTTCGAGCCCGCCCTCGTAAAAGAGATCCTCGACCTTCACTTCCGAACTGCGGGCGTCGGTGAGGATCACATGCACGCCGGAGTTCAGGAAGGCCAGTTCGCGCAGGCGATGTTCGATGGTGCCATAATCGAAATCGGTCATGGTGAAGGTGTCCGTGGAGGGCAGGAAGGAGACTTCCGTGCCGCGCTTGGGCTTGCCATTGACCATGGGCGCGGGGCCGACGGTGATCAGCGGGGAGACCACGTCGCCATGGGCGAACTCAACGAAGAATTCCTTTTCGTCGCGCCAGATTCGAAGCTTCAGCCATTTCGAGAGCGCATTGACGACGGAGACGCCCACGCCATGCAGGCCGCCGGAGACCTTGTAGGAGTTCTGGTCGAACTTACCGCCCGCATGCAGCTGGGTCATGATGACCTCGGCGGCCGACACGCCCTCTTCCTGGTGGATGTCGGTGGGGATGCCGCGCCCATTGTCGGTCACGGTGCAGGAGCCGTCGGCGTTCAGCGTCACGGTGACGAGATCGGCGTGGCCCGCCAGCGATTCGTCGATGGCGTTGTCGACCACTTCGTAGATCATGTGGTGGAGGCCGGAGCCATCGTCGGTGTCGCCGATATACATGCCCGGGCGCTTGCGCACCGCGTCGAGGCCGCGCAGGACCTTGATGGAATCGGCGCCATAGGCGTTGGGGGTGGCGGGGTCTGTCGGGGGCAGGGAAGCTGCAGGTTCGGCCATGAGTCCAGACGCTTTCGGCGGGCTTTGAAGGGCCCGTCTGAGGGGGATTAGCAAAGTTCTGATTCGTTCTGCCCAATCTAGCCGAAAACCGGGCGAGATTGCAGGGATTCTTCCAACTTATATGGGGCTGCGAACAGGGGATTCGCAGGGGCGCCCCGGGCTTTTCTCAAGCTGGCTCGATTTGGCCCTGAAACACCCTGAACACTTGCGCGCTGGCGCCCATTCCCGCGAAGGCGGCGGGGTCGGCGCCCGTCATCCAGACCTGCCCGCCAAGGCGCGCCAGCTCCTCATAGAGGGCCTGGCGGCGGCGGGGGTCGAAATGGGCGGCGATCTCGTCCAGCAGCACCAGGGGCGCCATGCCCGCCATGGCCGCCACCAGCCGCGCATGGGCCAGCACCAGGCCCACCAGTAGGGCTTTCTGCTCGCCGGTGGAGCAGCGCGCCGCCTCGGCCTGCTTGGGGCCATGGCGCACCGCCAGATCGCTCGCCTGCGGGCCGATGAGGGTGCGCCCGGCGGCGGCGTCCCGGCCCCGGTTGGCGCGCAGCAGGGCGCGGTAGCGGTCCTCCACCTCAAGGGAGGGCATATGGGGCAGCATCTGCTCGATCTCGCCCTCCAGCGAGACCTCCGCCCAGGGAAAGGGCGAGGCCTCGTCCCGCTGGGCCGTGATGAGGGCGGCGAGGCGCGTCACCGTCTCCACCCGCGCCGCCGAGACAGCGAGAGCCAGCCCCGCCAGCTCCTGCTCGGCCGCATCGAGCCAGGCGGCGTCGCGGATGCCCTCTTCGAGCAGGCGGTTGCGGTTGCGCAGGGCCCGCTCAAGCGCGTTGACGCGGATTCCGTGGTCGGAATCGACCGCCAGCACCAGACGGTCGAGAAAACGTCGCCGATCCCCCGCAGGCCCCGCGAAGAGCCCGTCCATGGCGGGCGTCAGCCAGACGAGGCGCAGATGGTCTGCGAAGGCTCGCGCCGAGCTGACGGGCGCGCGATCAATCCGGCAACGCCGGGCGGAGCCGCCGTCCGCAGGCTCGATGCCGGTGCCGAGCTGGACGAGATCGCCATCGCTCTCCAGCTCCAGCGAGGCCGCCCAGCGGCCCGTGCCGCCGATGCGGGCGAGATCGCCAAGGTCGGCCCGGCGCAAGCCCCGCCCGGGGGTGAACATGGAGAGGGCTTCGAGCACATTGGTCTTGCCCGCCCCGTTCTCCCCCGTCAGGGCGATCAACGGCGCCTCCACCCTCAGGTCGAGGGCGGCGTAGGAGCGGAAATCGGCAAGCGCGAGGCGTCGCACCATGGGGCGGCGCAGGGCTGGCGCGTCATCGGCGAACATGGTCATGGCGGGCTGGAGGGCTCGCCCCTCACACGCGCATCGGCATCAGCACATAGAGCGCGGCGGCGCCATCGCGATCCTGGATCACGGTCGGCGAGCCGGGATCGGCCAGCTTGAAGAGGGCGGTGTCGCTGTCGAGCTGGCTGGTGATGTCCAGGAGATAGCGGGCGTTGAAGCCGATATCGATGGGGGAGGCGTCATAGTCCACCTCCAGCTCCTCGGTCGCCGAGCCTGAGTCCGGATTGGTGACGGAGAGGGTCAGCTTGCCTTCGGACAGCGCCAGCTTCACCGCGCGGCCACGCTCCGAGGAGATGGTCGACACGCGGTCCACGGCGGCGGCGAAGGGGCCGCAATCGACGGTCAGGCGCTTGTCGTTGCCGGTGGGGATCACGCGGGTGTAATCGGGGAAGGTGCCGTCGATCAGCTTGGAGGTCAGCACCACCGGGCCGAAGGTGAAGCGCGCCTTGGTGGTGGACATTTCCACCACGACCTCGGCGCCCAGATCCTCCACCAGCTTCTGCACCTCGGCGACCGCCTTGCGCGGCACGATGACGCCGGGCATGCCCGCAGCGCCCGCAGGCGCGGGCAACTCGACCCGCGCGAGGCGGTGGCCGTCGGTGGCGACGGCGCGCAGCATCATGTGCCCCTCGACCTCGATGGTGTGCATGAAGATGCCGTTGAGATAGTAGCGCGTCTCCTCGGTGGAGATGGCGAACTGGGTCTTGTCGATCAATTTCTTGAGATCGGCGGCGGGCAGGGAGAAGCGGTGCGTCAGATCGCCCGCCGTCAGATCGGGGAAGTCGCTCTCGGGCAGGGATTGCAGGTTGAACCGCGAGCGGCCCGAACGCAGCAGCAACTGGCCGCTGTCGCCCGCCGTCTCCAGCGAGACCTGGCCGCCTTCGGGCAGCTTGCGCACGATGTCATAGAGCGTATGGGCGGGCAGGGTGGTCGCCCCCGCCTGGCCGACATCGGCGGCCACGCTCTCGGTGATTTCGAGGTCGAGGTCGGTCGCGCGCAGCAGCAAGGCGCCATCGCGCGCCTGCAACAGCACGTTGGACAGGATCGGGATCGTGTTGCGGCGCTCCACGACGCGATGGACATGGCTCAGGGACTTGAGAAGCGCCCCTCTTTCCAAAGTGACTTTCATGGGCCTTGATCCATCCTGCAACGCGACACCCCGGCAATCCGGGGGACGAACATTAGTCGTCACTGCCCCAAAAGCGCAAGCGTCTGGCCCCCGCAGAAGGCCGCAAGGCGAGGCTTTCCCCAGCTTTCCGTCCCGGTTTTCCGCCTCAGGCCCAGGCCCGGGCGCGGCTTCGCCTTGACTCCGGGCGCGCGTCCGACGAAACCTCCCGCCGAACTTGTCTTTGAGAGGATCCGGTCATGTCGCATGCGCAACTCGAAAAAATCGTCGAAGCCGCCTTCGAGGACCGGGCCAATGTCACGCCCGCCACCACCGGCGAGGTGCGCGACGCCGTCAACGAGGCGCTGAATCTGCTCGACACCGGCGCGGCGCGCGTCGCCTACAAGGTCGCGGGCAAGAGCGGTCCCGAAGCCTGGGCGGTCAACCAGTGGCTGAAGAAGGCGGTGCTGCTCTCCTTCCGCCTCAATGACATGTGGGCGATCTCCGGCGCCCCCGGCGGCGCCTCCTGGTGGGACAAGGTGCCCTCCAAGTTCGAGGGCTGGACCGCCAAGGAACATGGCGCGGCGGGCTTTCGCTCCGTGCCCGGCTGCATCGTGCGCCGCTCGGCCTTCATCGCGAAGAACGTGGTGCTGATGCCCTCCTTCGTGAATCTGGGCGCCTATGTGGACGAGAACACCATGGTCGACACCTGGGCCACCGTGGGCAGCTGCGCGCAGATCGGCAAGAATGTGCATCTGTCCGGCGGCGTGGGCATCGGCGGCGTGCTGGAGCCCCTGCAGGCCAACCCGACCATCATCGAGGACAATTGCTTCATCGGCGCGCGCTCGGAAGTGGTCGAGGGCGTTGTGGTGGGCGAGGGCTCGGTGCTCTCCATGGGCGTCTTCATCAGCGCCTCCACCCGCATCATCGACCGCAGCACCGGCGTGACCCATGTGGGCTATGTGCCGCCCTATTCGGTGGTGGTGCCCGGCTCCCTGCCCGGCAAGCCGCTGCCCGATGGCTCGCCCGGCCCCTCGCTCTATTGCGCCGTCATCGTGAAGACCGTGGATGCGCAGACCCGCTCCAAGACCGGCATCAACGAACTCCTGAGGGATTGAGGGTGAGCATCCCTCCCGGCGCCAGCGCCTCGGTCATTCTGCACTTCCTCTTCCGCACGGACGAGGGATTGATTGGTCGCGGCGTCTGGTGGCGTGGCTCCCTCTTCCTGGCGGGGTGCCTGGCCCTGCTCACGGGGCTATGGATGGAGCTCAGCACATTCGCCTATGAGGCGCAGGGGCCCGCCGCCCGCGTGGATCTGTTCGATCCCAATATCTTCGCCGCCTACGCCTATCTGATCTTCTATGGCTTCTGCGTGTTGCTGATTTCGATCAGCCATTACAACCTCTCGGCCAAGCGCTGGCGGGCGCGGGGCAAGCCGCCTGCGCTGGCGGGGCTGCTGCCCCTTCTGGCCCTGTTCAGCGGCGCGGCCCACTGGCTCTATCCGCGCGTGAGCGAGTCGATGCCCTATTGGACCGTGTCGGTCACGGACGCCGCTCTTATCGTGGTGATCCTTTGGAATGTGGTGGAGCTGGGCTTGCTGGGGGCGGGCCCCGAAAGCGAAGCGAGTTAAAATTCATCAGCGAAGCGGGGAAATATATATGAGCGAAGCCCTCGACCTCTGCCGCGCCCTCATCCGCTGCCCCTCTGTCACACCCGATGATGCGGGCGCGCTGGGCCTGATCGAGCGCGTGCTGGGCGAGGCGGGCTTCGAGACGCACCGCATCAGTTTTTCGCAGGAGGGCTATCCCGACACGCCCAATCTCTACGCGCGCATCGGCACAGGCGCCCCCTGCCTGCTCTTCGCCGGCCATACGGATGTGGTGCCCCCCGGCGATGCAGCCGCCTGGCGTTTCGATCCCTTCTCCGCGCAAGTGGCGGAGGGCATGATCTGGGGACGCGGCGCCACCGACATGAAGGGGGGCGTCGCCGCCTCCATCGCGGCGAGCCTCGCCCATATTCGCGCCCATGGCATGGAGAAGGGCTCCATCGCCTTTCTCATCACCGGCGATGAAGAAGGCCCCGCAGTCAATGGTACGGTGAAGCTGCTCGATTGGGCGCAGGCGCGGGGCGAGCGCTTCGACCATTGCATTCTCGGCGAGCCCACCAATCCCGATGCGCTCGGCGACATGATCAAGATCGGTCGACGTGGTTCCTTGTCGGGGCGCTTGACGGTCCATGGCAAGCAGGGCCATGTGGGCTATCCCCAGCTCGCGGACAATCCCGTGCATCACATGCTGCGCCTGTGCGCCGCCCTGCTGGCGCGCCCGCTAGATGGCGGCACCGAGCATTTCGATCCGTCCAATCTGGAGATCACCACGCTGGACGTCGGCAACCCCGCCGTGAATGTCATTCCCGCGCTGGCGAAAGCCGCCTTCAACATCCGCTTCAACGATCTGTGGACCCCCGTGACCCTGGAGGCCGAGCTGCGCGCGCGGCTGGCTTTGGTGGCGGGCGCGGCCAATTATGAGCTGCAGATGGCGCCCACCAACGCCCATGCCTTCCTCACCCAGCCCGGCCCCTTCGTGGACATGGTGGCCCGCGCCATCGAGGCTGAGACTGGCCGCAGCCCGGTTCTCTCCACCACCGGGGGCACCTCGGACGCGCGCTTCATCAAGAATGTCTGCCCCGTCGTCGAATTCGGCCTCATCGGCAAGACCATGCATGCGGTGGACGAGCGCATCGCCGTGGCGGACCTTGACGCTCTGACGGCGATCTATGGGCGCGTGCTGGCGGACTATTTCAAGGCCTGACCGACCTGCGACAGCCCTGATTCTGGCCCGCGAAACGGATCCCTGTTCGCGCCAGCAACACCTGTGACATCAGAGACATCGATCTGACACGCCCGGGGCCGGCCTCCGGCTCATTCAGCGCGCTCTTGCCTGCGCCGCGCAGGGGTTGAGCGCAAGGCCCCGTGGGCGCCTTTCCGTCCTCCCGTCCAACGCTTCCCCATGAAAGCCTGACGCCGTGGCGCGTGGAAACCGCGCGCTATGGAGGGTTTGCGAACGCCTCGAAAAAAAGCGAAGTTCAAGTCAGAAAATCATGAAAATTAAAAATTTAGGTAACTTTTTTGGTAAAAAATGTCTTTCAAATCGTGCAAAGCGTTCTCAGCGTCCTGTTCCATTTTGCTTGGTTAGCCTGAGCAAAAACATGCGTTTTCCCCAGAGTTGATCTGAGAATAAGGGCTTTCTGACATGTTTTTCGGCAGATCTGGCGGTGATTCCGCCTTGTGCATGCGCGGCGCTTGCGCAGTGCTTGCAGGCTTCTGGCGTTGCGGGCTCCGCGCCATGCTTTTTGCGGTGGCGATGGCCCTCGCCTTTATCCAGTTGATGGGTCCTGCTGCGGCCTCGGACGGCTGCACGGCGCTCAATACGGCGGCGCTGGACACTATTGGTTACTATGAAATCTTGAAGAACCGCTTTCAGGCGGGTTGTGTCCCGCAGCGTGGTGTAACAAGCTCGGCTTGATCACCGCCTTCACCGGTTTGTGCCGGGTTGGTCAGGTCGCCACTGCAGGCAGCCCGACGAGGGGAGTATGGCTCAACGGCGCAATGGTTTCCAGTGTCATGTAGCG
>CAMDOY010000066.1 GCA_945903655.1 Rhizobium sp. Q54
CTTGATCTGGCGGCGGGCGGGCATCTGACCCACGGCTCCTCGGTCAACATGTCCGGAAAGTGGTTCAAGCCCGTCAGCTATGGCGTCTCCCCCGACACCCAGCGCATCGACATGGACGCGGTGGAGGCTCTGGCCCACGAGCACCGCCCCAAGCTCATCATCGCGGGCGGCTCGGCCTATGCGCGCCAGTGGGACTTCCCGCGCTTTCGCGCCATCGCCGATGCGGTCAGCGCAGTGTTTCTGGTGGATATGGCGCATTTTGCGGGTCTGGTGGCGGGCGGCGCCCACCCCTCGCCCTTCCCCCACGCCCATGTGGTGACGACCACCACCCACAAGACCCTGCGCGGCCCGCGCGGCGGCCTCATCCTCACCAATGACGAGGATATGGCCAAGAAGATCAACTCCGCCATCTTCCCGGGCCTGCAGGGCGGGCCGCTGATGCATGTGATCGCCGCCAAGGCGGTGGCCTTCGGCGAGGCCCTGCGGCCGGACTTCAAGATCTATGCGAAGCAGATCGTGGAGAACGCCCGCGCGCTGGCCGACGCCATCAGCGCTGGCGGGCTCGACATCGTGACCGGCGGCACGGACAACCATCTGATGCTGGTGGACCTGCGGCCCAAGAAGCTCACGGGCAAGGCGGCTGAGGCGGCGCTGGGGCGCGCGCACATCACCTGCAACAAGAACGGCATCCCCTTCGATCCCGAAAAGCCCATGGTGACCTCGGGCATCCGCCTCGGCACCCCTGCGGCCACCTCGCGGGGCTTTGGCGTCGCCGAATTCGGCGAAGTCGGCGCCCTGATCGTCGAGACGCTGGACGGGCTCGCCATGAACGGCGAAGCTGGCAACGGTGAAGTCGAGGCCTCCGTGAAGGCGCGGGTCAGCGCTCTGACGAAGCGTTTCCCGATTTACTGATATAACGCCGACACCCGGCGAGGAAACGACCCATGCGTTGCCCCTATTGCGGCAGTCTGGAAACCCAGGTGAAGGATTCCCGCCCGACGGAGGATGCGTCCTCCATTCGTCGGCGGCGGGTCTGTCCTGATTGCGGCGGGCGCTTCACCACCTTCGAGCGCGTGCAGCTGCGCGAGCTCATGGTGTTGAAGAAGTCCGGCCGCCGCGTGCCCTTCGACCGGGAAAAGCTCATGCGCTCCATCGAGATCGCCCTGCGCAAGCGCAGCGTCGATCCCGAGCGTGTCGAGCGCATGGTCAATGGCCTCGTGCGCCAGCTGGAAAGCCAGGGCGAGCCGGAGGTCACCAGCGACCGCATCGGCGAACTCGTCATGGAGGGGCTGCGCCTGCTCGATGGCGTGGCCTATGTACGCTTCGCCTCGGTCTATCGGAATTTTGGCGAGGCGCGCGATTTCCGCGCCATCGTCAACGAGCTTGCTGGCGAGGCGGCGGAGGCTGAGAAGCTGCTCTCCGACACGTCCGGGTCGGGAGGCGCATGAGCTCCCGTTTCGACATAGCCGACGCCCCTGACGAGGCGACCGACGCGGGTTTCATGGCCGCAGCGGTGGCCTATGGGCGGCGCTGGCTGGGGCTCACCGCCCCCAATCCCGCCGTGGGCTGCGTCGTCGTCAAGGACGGCGTCATCGTGGCGCGCGGCGCGACCATGCCGGGCGGACGGCCCCATGCGGAGACCGAGGCCCTGCGGGAGGCGGGCGAGCGCGCCAAGGGCGCCACGCTCTATGTGAGCCTCGAGCCCTGCAGCCACTACGGCGTCACCGCGCCCTGCGCCGACGCCATCGTCCACGGGGGCCTCGCCCGCGTGGTCTCCGCCCTTGAAGACCCCGATGTGCGGGTCGCCGGGCGCGGCCACGCCAAGATCGTGGAAGCGGGCATTGGCCTGCGCACCGGGGTGGGCGTGCTGGAGGCCCGGCGCGGCAATCTCGGCCATATCCTGCGCATCACCGAGGGGCGCCCCATGGTGACCCTGAAGCTGGCGCAGACCTTCGATGGCTACGCCGCAGGCGGCGCCCATGATCCCCGCCTGATGATCACCGGCGCCCCCGCCAATGGGCGCGTGCAGGTCATGCGCGCCATGCATGACGCGATCATGGTGGGCGTGGGCACGGTGCTGGCGGATGATCCGCTGCTGACGGTCCGCTTGCCCGGCCTCGACCATCGCAAGCCCCTGCGCATCGTGCTCGACTCCCATCTCCGCATGCCGCTGGCCTCGCGCCTCGCCGCCACCGCGAAGGAGCATCGCACATTGGTCATCTGCGCCGAGGACGCCCCCATGCCCGCCCAGGCGGCCCTCGATGCCCTTGGCGTCGAGGTGCTGCGCGTGGCCCGCGAGGCTTCGGGCAGGCTTGATCCGCTGGCGGCGCTGAAGGCGCTGGGCAAGCGCGGGATCACCCGCGTCTTCTGCGAAGGCGGCCCCTCGGTCGCCAGCGATCTCATCCTGCGCGGCCTCGCGGATGAGGTCGTGGTCTTCACCGCGCCCAAGCCCTTCGGCGGGGAGGGCGTGCCTGCGCTGACCCCTGAAGCCCGGCGCGCGCTGGAGACCGGCGCGAAATATCGCATTCTGGAAAAGGGCCATGCAGGGCTCGACCGTTTTCACCATCTCGAAAGGGTGTTTTAGATGTTCACCGGTCTCGTTTCCGACGTCGGTCGCATTCTGTCCATCGAGGATCGCGGCGAGCTCAAGCGCATCCGCATCGAGACCGCCTATGATCCCGCCGGGATCGCCATGGGCGCCTCCATCGCTTGCTCCGGCCCTTGCCTGACGGCGGTGGCCTTCGGCACGGACCATGGCCGCCACTGGTTCGAGGTGGACGCCGCCGCCGAGACGCTGGCGCGCACCACCGTGGGGACATGGAAGGTGGGGACGCGCATCAATCTGGAGCGCTCGCTGACCCTTGGCGCGGAGCTGGGCGGCCATATCGTCACCGGCCATGTGGATGGCCTCGGCCATATCGTGGAGCGCCGGGATTTCGATGGCATGGCCCATTTCGACATCCGCGCACCCCATGATCTCGCGAAATTCATTGCCGAAAAGGGCTCCATCAGCCTCGACGGCACCTCGCTGACGGTGAACAGCGTGCAGGGCGACATCTTCTCGATCCTGCTGATCCCCCACACGCTTTCTGTCACCACCTGGGGCGAGCGCAAGGCGGGCGAGGACCTGAACCTCGAAGTGGATCTGATGGCGCGCTATGCGGCGCGGTTGCTGGATGCGCGGGGGTAGGGGGCTTTCGCCTTCCAAATTCCATTTTTAGGCGCAACGCCAGCAGCTTCTCTCCCCCTCGTGGGGAGAGATTAGAGAGTGGGGGGCGCGCAATCTCTGACGTTAGCGCCTGTGGCAACCGTGCCCCCGATCAGCCGCGCGCCCCCTACCCCGTCTCGCTACGCGAGCCGACCCTCCCCACGAGGGGAAGGGGACCGGCTGGCGTTTCGCCTCAATAATCGAGGCTTCTCAAACCGCCGACTTGCCTTCCTGCCCGTCCGGTGCATAATGACTAGTCATTCAACTAGTCAGGAGTCCAACCATGAAATCCTGGCCCGTGCAGGACGCCAAAGCCAGATTTTCCGAACTGCTCACCGCCTGCGAGCAGGACGGGCCGCAGCTCGTCACCAAACGTGGAGCGGAGGCGGCGGTTCTGGTTCCCGTCGAGGAATGGCGTCGCCTGAATGCGGCGCGGCCCACATTGAAGAGCTTGCTGCTGGCGACGGAGGCGCGGTGCGACGATCTCCCGATCCCGCCGCGTGGTGAGGCGCGCCATCGCTCCTCGCCGGACTTTTGAAAATGTATTTGCTGGATACGAATGTCATTTCGGAACTGCGGCGCGTCAAACCCCATGGAGCGGTTGTGGCGTGGCTCGAATCTGTTCCGGACGCC
Organism: Rhizobium sp. Q54; assembly: GCA_945903655.1. Lineage (GTDB taxonomy): Bacteria > Pseudomonadota > Alphaproteobacteria > Rhizobiales > Beijerinckiaceae > Terripilifer. Next base: position 3,842 of record CAMDOY010000066.1, read on the forward strand.
GCCTTGCATATCAGCGCCTTGTCGCTCGGCGAAATTCAGGGCGGCGTTGAAAAGCTGCGTCAACGCGATGCTCAAAAAGCGCAGGAGATCGAGCAATGGGCGGACAAGGTCGAGCAGACCTTCGCGGTTCTACCTGTCGATGGTCGCATCTTTCGTCTTCAGGCACGCTGGATGTTCGCGCGGTCGGATCATGCCTATGAAGATGCGCTGATCGCCGCCACGGTGCAGGTGCATGGATTGACGCTTGTCACGCGCAACGTCAGGGATTTCGCCCCTTTTGATGTTCCGCTTTTTGATCCCTTCAAATTCGCTGGGCATTAGGCAGTCGGCAGTCGAAGGGCTGCGGCGCTAGAGCGGCATCCGATCAGATCGTAACGCCCTTGGAGGGGCGACGTCCCCTTCGCTCCTCCCGGCGAGGCACCCAAGATTCATTCTGATGGGGTGATGCCCCGGACCAGCGAATTCAACCCTCCCGAATGCCGACTGCCTACTGCCGACTGCCCCAAAAGAAAATAATCCTTGACTTTTCCCCCAACTTAACCCACATAATTCTCCATCCTCACCCCAAGAGGGACTGGACGCGAGCGGTCGTATTCGGGGGGCGGGGAGCTGTTCCTGCGGGGCGGCCTACCGGAGGCAGCTTCTCGGGCGATCAACGCAAAAGGCATGGTTCATCGGCTGGCCGCCGGTGAATGGCCATAGGGGCGCAACCGCCCGCTGGCGCATGCCCAGTCACCCGTCCGTCCGGCACTATGACCGGTCTGAGCCGATGAGGCTCACAAACCTGCGATGCGGAAAGGCGATCCCTGGCGGGATCCCCTCTCCCCATCAGGACCCGCAGCTCCCCCTCAGCCAGAGGCTTGAGCGTATCGCGGTCCGGGCCAAGAGCGGGAGCCTTGATCGAAGAATCCGCGCCAGGGGCGCCGCGAGGCGATCAACCCAACACTCACCAGCGCCAAAACGGCGCCCCCGGCCCCTCCTTGGGGCCATCGAAGACCCACCAACCCGGCGCGGAAACGCGTGCGGGCCTCACTTGCGCCCACCGCCGCGCTTGCGCCGCACCCTGCTCCTCTCTATGCAGGGAGCCCTTGCTGAGGATCCCCATCATGGCTGAACCGCGCCGCACCCTTCCGACCTATTCCGCCCCCGGCGCCCGCTTCCTGATCGTGGAAGCGCGCTATTATGACGACATCGGCGCCATGCTCCATGCAGGCGCCGCGCGCGCCCTTGAAGCCGCTGGCGCGACCCACGAGACCATCGGCGTGCCCGGCGCGCTGGAGATCCCCGCCGCCATCAAGATCGCGCTGGCGAGCGGCGCCTATGCGGGCGCGCTGGCGCTGGGCTGCGTCATTCGCGGCGAGACCTATCATTTCGAGATCGTGGCTGGCGAAAGCTCCCGCGCCATCATGGATCTCACGGTGCATGAGGGCTTCGCCATCGGCAACGGCATCCTCACCGTCGAGGATGAGGAACAGGCCGTGGTCCGCGCCGACCCCGCCCAGGGCGACAAGGGGGGCGACGCCGCCCGCGCCGCCCTCGCGCTCCATGGGCTCAAACACACTTACAAGGCGCACTGAATGTCCAGAGAACACCGCGCCAATGCGCGCCTCGCCGCCGTGCAGGCGCTCTACCAGATGGAAGTCGCCAGCAAGGGTCTCAACGAGATCCTCGCGGAGTTCGAGACCTTCTGGATTGGCCGCGAAGTCGATGGCGATCAGTACAAGCCCGCCGAGATCGAGTTCTTCCGCGATGTGCTGAACGGCGTGCTCGCCGACCAGCGCGCGCTGGACACCGAAATCGACACGACCCTGCAGGATGGCTGGCCGCTGCGGCGGGTCGAGGCCGTCATGCGCGCCGTTTTGCGCGCGGGCGCCTATGAACTGAAAAAGCGCAAGGACATTCCCGCCCGCGTGGTCATCACCGAATATGTGGACGTGGCCGCCGCCTTCCTCGCCCGCGACGAAGTGGGCATGACCAACGCCGTGCTCGATGCGCTCGCCCGCAAGCTGCGCGCCGCCGACTTTCAGGAATAACCGCGAGGCGCGCCATGGGAGCGATCAGCGAAGACGATCTCATCGCCCGTTTCTTCGCCCCCATCGCGGGGCCGGGCGCCCTTGGCCTGAAAGACGACGCCGCCTGCCTGAGCCCGCCGCCGGGCTGCGACCTCATCCTGACCAAGGATGCGCTGGTGGCGGGCGTGCATTTCTTCCCCGATGACCCCCCTGAGGCCGTGGCGCGCAAGGCCCTGCGGGTGAATGTCTCCGATCTCGCGGCTAAAGGCGCCGATCCCCTCGGCTTCCTGCTGGCGCTGGCCCTGCCCATCGGCGTCGAGACTGACTGGATCGCGCGTTTCGCGCAGGGCCTCGGCGAGGACGCGCTGCGCTGGGCCATCCCGCTGCTGGGCGGCGACACCGTGAAGACGCCGGGGCCAGCCATGGTCAGCGTGACGGCGCTCGGCACAGCGCCCACGGGCCGCATGGTTCCGCGCACCGGCGTCAGGGCAGGGGATCTGATCTTCGCCTCGGGGACCATTGGCGACTCGGCGCTGGGCCTGCAGGCGCGCCTTGCGCCGCAGCGTTTCGCGGCCCTCTCGCAGGGCGCCCGCGACCATCTGCTGGCGCGCTATCTGGACCCTGAGCCGCGACTCGCTCTGGCCCCTGTGCTGCGCGCTCACGCCAGCGCGGGCATGGATGTGTCGGACGGGCTGGTGGGCGATCTGACGAAAATGCTGAAAGCCTCTGGCGTCAGCGCCATCATTCGCCTTTGTGATGCGCCCCTCTCGGATGCCGCGCGCGAGGCCATCGCCCGGGAGACCGCCCTGTTCGAGACCGCCATGACCGGCGGCGACGATTATGAGCTTCTGGTCGCGGCCCCGCCGCAAAAGGCCAAGGTTCTGCAAGAGGATGCGCGCGCTGCGGGCGTGCCGCTGACGCTGATCGGCGAGGCTGTGGCGGGGGCCGGGCCGCCGCGTTTCATCGGCGCTGATGGCGCGCCAATGGTCTTCGCCCGGGGGAGCTTCAGCCACTTCTGACGCCCCGGGGAACCCTGCTCTCCACCGCGCATTCCTGCCCTGCGCGCACAAAGGTTGTTGTGGGCGCGCATTTGTGGCAGGAACCACCCCTCAACCCAATCGAATGGACCGCAATGCCTCCGTTACCCGGACAGAATTACCAAGACCGTCAAGCTACCGCCGCCAAGGCCCGTCAGGCCCTGGTGGAAAAATTCCGCGCCCGCCCGGCCGCCGATGACCCGGCCGTGCAGCAGCGCGAGGCCGAGCGCAAGGCCGTGATCGAGGCGCGCAAGATTCGCGAAGCCGAGCGCGCCGAGGCCCGCCGTCTCGAAGAGATCGAGACCCAGAAGCGCCTCGCCGCCGAAGCCCTCGCCGCCAAGGAGGCCAAGGCCCGCGCCGACGCCGAGCGCAGCGAAGCCGAGATTCGCGAAGCCGCCGAGCGCGAGCGCCTCGCCGCCGAGGAAGTCGAGCTGAAGGCCATGCTCGAGGCCGAGAAAAAGGCCGAGCGCGACGCCCGCTACGCCGCCCGCAAGGCCCGCAAGGTCGAGCGCAAGGGCGCCATCGACCGCTACCGCTAGGGTCTGCGGCCAAGGCTGCGTTGCAAAACGCAGCCATATGGCGCACCGTGGCCTCCATGTCCGGCGCCGCTCCCCTCAACGATCCGCCCCCGAGTGCTGAGGACGCCGAAGACCTCGGCGGCCGCAGCCGCTCCTCGTGGTTTTGGGATGGGGCGCGGCAGGCCTTGGCTGGCCCCATGCTGGTCGTGTCAGTGAGCTTGCTGAGCGTGGGCGGCCTTGCCCGGGACGCCGGTTTTTCGGTCGAAATCGCGGTCGCCTCGACCATTCTGCTCTGGGCGGGACCGGCTCAGGTTCTGTTTTTCGGCGCGGTGGCGGCCAAGACGAGCTGGCCGGTGATCGCCTTCACGATTTCGCTCTCGTCCGTGCGCTTCGTGCCCATGGTCGTCTCGCTGCTGCCGATCATCCGCACCAAACGCACCGGGCTGCCCACCCTGCTGCTGGCGGCCCATTGCATCGCCGTCACGGTCTGGGCCGAGGGCATGCGGCGCATTCCACTGGTGCCGCGCGATGGGCGGATGGCTTTTTTCTTCGGCTTCTCCTTTGTTTGTTTCCTCGGGACCTCCATATCCACGGCGATCGGTTTCATTCTCATTGGCGAGTTGCCGAGGCCCCTGGCGGCGGGGCTGCTGTTCATGACGCCGATCTATTTCGTGGCGGCGCTGACCCGCAACGCCAAGCGCCCGATCGATTCCTGGGCGCTGGTGCTGGGCCTCGCCATCGCCCCGCTGACCGAGGCCTTCGCGCCCCGGGGTCTCGACTTGCTGGTCCTGGGCGTGGTGGGCGGCACCGGCGCCTGGCTGATCCAGCGGGCTCTGGATGAGAGGGCGCGATCATGACCGAGGTCTATGATCAGGGCCTCTGGCCCTGGTTCGTGCTGATCTTCTTCGGCTTCCTGCCGAGCGAGGTCTGGCGGATGCTGTCGGTGTTTCTGGCGCGGGGGATCGACGAATCCTCCCCCTGGCTCGCCTGGGTCCGCGCGGTGGCCACCGCCCTGCTGGCGGGGGTCGTGGGAAAGCTGCTGCTCTCCCCCAATGGCGCGCTGGCGACCCTGCCGCTCTGGGGTCGGGTGGGGCCGCTGGCGATCGGCATGATCGCCTATTTCGCCATCCGCCGCTCCATCTTCGCCGCCATCGTGGCGGGGGAGGCGGCGATCATCGCGGCGGGGTATTGGGCGGGGTAGGGCGGATGAAGATATCGTCAGCAGCTATTGACGATAAGCTCCCAGAACCCTCTCAACCTCCGCCTCCGAAGCGAACTCGCCCCGGTTGGCCTCGGCCAAGGCAGCCTCTATTTCAGACAGTTGCCAGACTTCGCGAGCGACGAATTCTTCAATGGCTTGTGAAGCAAGAAAGGACCGCGAGCGATCCATCTTGGCGGCGAGTTCGTTCAGCTTGTCGGCCATTTCCGATGATATGCAAATCGTCAATTCTGTCATATCGCGCGCTCCTCACCCCATGGCCGCCCTGATCTTCGCCGCATGGGCCGCCAGCACCTCGGGCTTTTCCATCTGGCCCGTATGGGGCTTCAGCGGCACGCCATCCCAGCGGGGCAGCACGTGGAAATGGATGTGGAAGACCACCTGGCCGCCGGATGTCTCGTTGAACTGCTGCAAGGTGAGCCCATCCGCGCCCATGCCCGCCTTCACGGCGGCGGCGACTTTCTGGACGCGCTCCATGTAGGGGCCGAGCGCCTCGGGGGGCATGTCGAGGATGCCGCGCGCGGGAACCTTGGGGATGACCAGCACATGGCCGTCGCCACGCGGCATGATGTCCATGAAGGCCAGGGCCACCTCGTCTTCATAGACCTTGGTGGCGGGCATTTCGCCGCGCAGGATTTTCGCGAAGATATTGTTCGTGTCGTAGGCGGTCATGACCCTCTCCCGGCGCTGGCGTCGGGAGAGAGTTAGCAGACCCTGCGCTCAGCGGAAATATTCGTTGTAGATCTTCGTCCACGGCGCGATGGACTCCGCCAGCTTTTCCGGCGGCAGATAGATGGCGCGGAAGGTGTCGGGGCCCGGGCGCAGGGCCGCCACCTTGGGCGGTACGCTGGGCAGCACCGGCAACTCGCCGGACTCCGCCATGATCTTCTGCCCCTCTTCGGAGAGGATGAAATCGAACAGCAGCTTGCCAGCATTGGGATGGGGCGCGTTCTTGAGCACGGACATGGGCAGCACCACGCCCAGCCCCGGTTCGATCTTGAGAAAATAGACCGGCGCCCCGCGCGCCTGGCTGATGGTCGTATGGTTGTGGAAGATCTGCAGGGCCACGGCGTATTCGCCCGCCACCACCTGATCGAGCACCTGCCGCGCGGCGGCCTTCATGCCCGCGATGTCCTGCTTCGCCAGCTTTTCCAGATAGGCGCGGCCCTTCTCCTCGCCCATCTCCATCAGCACCAGGCCTACGAAGCCCTGGCCTGCGGAGCTGGAAGGCGTAGTGTTCCAGACCATCTTGCCTTTGAGTTTGGGGTTGAGAAGGTCCTCGAAGCTCTTGGGCTCCGAGCCCTTGGGGATCATGTCCGTATTGTAGCCGGGCATCAGGACATATTCCTGGGAGGCCATCCAGTAGCCCTCGGGATCCCTGTAGCGGTCGGGAAGTTTGACGTCGGGCGTCCATTTCTCCACGAGGTTCATCTTCTTCAGGGTGATCGAGGTGGTGGTGCCATCCACCAGGTCCGCCTGAATGCGCCCCGCCTTCGCCTCATTGGAGACGCGCAGCTCGATCTCGAGGGCGTTGGAGCGGATGAAGTTGACCTTGATCCCGTATTTCTTCTCGAAGGCCTGGGCCGCCGGGCGCACGAACTGGTCCACGATGGAGGTCGTGTACCAGGTGACTTCGCCCTCCTTCTTGGCGGCGTCAATGAGCGCCTGATCGGCGGCGAGCGCGCCAAGGGGCGTAAGCGTGGCGGCGATGAGCGCGGTGGCGATGATGCGCATGGAATCCTCCCGTTTGGTGGGAGGCAGATTGGCCGGATTGGGGCGCGGACGCAACCGGACGGGGCTCACGATGGCGTGGGGGCTCTGGCGATGGGGGCGGATTCTGCTATTCTGAACCTATGAAGACGAAACGCGCAGCGCCCCGCCCGCAGACCAAAGGCTTGACCCTTGGGCTGGATGGGTTCGCCTGGATCAGCGCGGTGGAGGGGATCAAGCTTTCGCCGGAGAGCCTGGAGATGTTCGCGGAGTTTGATCGGCTGGGGCTGTCGAACGAGGAGCGGCGGAAGCTCATTATCGAGAAGCATAAAGCGAAGCTTCCGAAGAGAGCCTGACCCCTCATGTATCAGGCGGTTCCCGACCCTTATTGCTACAAGGGAACGACGGTCCTGAAAAATAGACTTGGCATTCGGGATCAAGAAGCCCTGGATCAGGTTGAAGCGGATACGACCGCCCAGCGTTTTGCCGAGCCGCTTCCACAGGGCAGCTTCACTGCCACGCATTATTGCTCCATACATCGTCATCTGTTTGGCGATATCTACGCTTGGGCGGGCCGCTTCCGCGTCACGCGCATCAGCAAGGGCGACAGCACCTTCTGCTATCCCGAGAACATCCCCGCCCAGATGCGTGCGCTGTTCGGAGCCCTGAAGGCGGAAAACTGTTTTTCGGGGCTCGACCCTAACGAATTTTCGACAAGATCCGCCCATTTCCTTGCAGAGCTCAACGCGATCCACGCCTTTCGCGAGGGAAATGGCCGAACGCAACTGGCTTTCTTGACACTGCTGGCTGACCGCGCAGGACATTCCGTCCGAAACACCATCCTGCGGCCTGAGGTCATCCTCGACGCCATGATCACCAGCTTCAAGGGCGACGAGGCGCCGCTTGTGGGCGTCATCAGCTCATTGATCACGCCCGCCTGACCCTCACTCCCGCTCCTGCTGCAACTCGCCCTTCCGGAAGGGCGTATGCTCCGCATAGGCCTCGATCACCCGGGCCATTTCGCGGCGCTCTTCCAGCAGGAACTGGGCGACGGCTTTCTCAAGCCGGGGGTCGGCAATGGCGTGGGCGGAGTAGGTCTCGATGGGCTCATAGCCCCGCAGCAGCTTGTGCTCGCCCTGCGCGCCCGCCTCGACGCGCCTGAGGCCGCGCGAGAGGGCGAAGTCGATGGCCTGATAGTAGCAGACCTCGAAATGCAGGAAGGGATGCTCCTCGATGCAGCCCCAGTTGCGGCCATAGAGGGCGTCGTCGCCGATCAGGTTCAGGGCGCCCGCGATATAGCGCCCCTCGCGCTTGGCCATGATCAGCAGCACGCGGTCCGCCATGGTCTCGCTGAGCAGGGTGAAGAACTTGCGGGTCAGATAGGGCGTGCCCCATTTGCGCGAGCCCGTGTCCATGTAGAAGGCGTAGAAGGCGTCCCAATGGGCCTTGGTGAGATCCGCGCCCGTCGCCCATTCGATCTCGACGCCTGCGCTGAGCGCATCCTTGCGCTCCCGCCGGATTGCCTTGCGCTTGCGCGAGGCGAGGGAGTTCAGGAAGCCTTCGAAGTCGCCATAGCCCTTGTCGAAGAAGTGGAACTGTTTGTTGGTGCGCTGCAGGAAGCCCTCGGCGCCCAGCGTCTCCCATTCGGCCTTGGTCAGAAAAGTCACATGGGCTGAGGAGGCGCCGGTCTTCTCCATCACGGCCCGAAGCCCAGAGATCAGCGCCGCCCGGGCCTCTTCGGCGCGCGGGCCAGCGGCCACCAGCAGGCGGCGTCCGGGGGCGGGGGTGAAGGGCACGCTGATCTGGAGCTTGGGATAATAGCGCCCGCCCGCCCGCTCATAGGCGTCCGCCCAGCCCTGGTCGAAGACATATTCGCCCATGCTGTGGGACTTCAGATAGCAGGGGGCCGCCGCCAGCAGGCGACCTTCGGCATCCTCAACCAGGATGTGAGCGCCGCCCCAACCGGTGCGGGGAATGGCGGAGCCCGAGGCTTCGCAGGCGTTCAGAAAGGCGTGGGTTATGAAGGGGTTGAATCGCTCTTCCTGATAATTTGAATCCACCTCTTCACAAACCGATTCCGCTGGCGGATTGGCGCAAGCGTCCCAGCTCGCCGGATCGATCTCGGCGAGGGAGCGTATCATGCGGATTGTGAGATCGGTGTCAGCCATGGGACCGTTCTGCAGGAGCTCGGCCTAACCTAATGCTTGGCGTGGATTGGGCAAGCGCAACCATGTCGCGGGTCACTGGCGGCCGGAGGCGGAGGGGTGGCGGGCGAAGAGGCGCGAGGTCACGATCCCCGTCGCCGCCAGCAGGGCCATGTTCAGCACAAGCCATCCCTGGCCCATCTGATGAACGCCAAAGCCATAGATGATGGGGCCGATGGCCTGTCCCAGAAAGAACGAACAGGAGTGCAGGGAGAAGGCGGAGGCCCGCGCGGCGGGGGCGAGCTCCGCCACCTCGGCCTGCACGGAATTATGCAGCATCATGAAGCCAAAGCCGGTGACGACAAAGCCGAAGCACATGAGCGGCCAGGGCAGCACCAGCGCCATGCCCAGCAGGCCCGCTCCAGCAAGGCAGCCGCCCAGCGCCATCATCTGCGTGCGCCGCAGGAGCCGCAGGGTGATATGCAGGGTCAGCGAATAGGTGAGGCCGCCGATACCGACCCCCGCCAGCACGAAGCCCGCCTCCTGCGCCGTGCCCAATCCATTGGCCTCGATCAGCGCGCCGATGAAGGGCGTGCAGCCATAGAGGGCGAGGGCCTCGAGGAAGACCGTGCCGAAACAGAGCCACGATTTTGGGTTGGCGAAGATGCTCCCATAACCCGTGATCGCGTCGGAGAGGCGGATGTGGCCCACCGGCTTCGCCTTCTCAGTCAGCAGCAGGGTGGCGCCGATGGCGGCGGCGAAGGCGAAGGCCGCCGTGAGATAGAGAAAGCTGCGCCAGCCCAGCGTCATGGCCATGATGCCCGCCAGGCTTGCGCCCAGGATCATGCCGGTCAGGCCAGCGGTGAGAAACCGCCCGATGGCGAGTTGGCGAATTTCCGGCGGGTATTTGTCGCCAATGGTCGCCATGGCCACCGGCATGATGCCGCCAGCGGCGACGCCGCCCAGCAGGCGAAAGCCCAGAAGGATCTCGAAGG
>CAMDOY010000067.1 GCA_945903655.1 Rhizobium sp. Q54
ACCGCCGAGCGGGTGGCGGACGCGATGCCCTTCTACCGCGACCTCATGGGCTTTGGCCTCAGCGATTACTACTACAAGCCCTTCGAGGCCTATTTCTTCCATGTGAACCCGCGTCATCATTCCTTCGCGCTGATCGAGACCGGCAAGCGCGCGATCCATCACATGATGATCGAGCATTTCAGCCTCGACGATGTGGGCCAGGGGCTTGATCTGGCGCTGAAGGAAGAAGGGCGCCTCGCGGTGACGCTGGGCCGCCACTGCGGCGACTACATGACCTCCTACTACACCCACACGCCCTCGGGCTTCATGACCGAGCATGGCTGGGGCGGGCAGCTCATCGACATCGACAACTGGACCCCCACCCATCGCACGGAGGGCCCGAGCCTGTGGGGCCACGAACGCTCCTGGATGACGCCCGAGGGCAAGATGGCGGCGCGCGACCTGTGCATAGCCAACGCCAGCAACGGATTGCGTCGGCCCGTGCAGGTCATGGAAGGCAACTACAACCTCATGCCCGGCGCCTGCCCGTGGTGGGACAGCGTGCCCGGCAAGCAGAGGTGAACTGAAATCATGAAGGCCCGGCTTGATCAGCCGGGCCCTGTCTCATTTTGGCACAGGCAGCGCGGGCAAAATAACGCCCGCCGCTTGCCCGAAGCCGACCCGGTAGCCATCCCCCTGCGCCCAGCCCCGGAAGGTCAGGTGGTCGCCGTCTTCGAGGAAGCTGCGGGTCTCGCCATCGCCCAGAGCCAGAGGCGTGGTTCCGTTCCATGACAATTCCAGCAGGCTGCCGCGCTCGGCCTTGTCGTCGCCGCTGATGGTGCCCGAGCCCAAGAGATCGCCCACGCGCATGGCGCAGCCGGTGGAGGCGTGGTGCATCAACTGCTGGACCGAAGACCAGTACATGTAGCGGAAATTGCTGTGACTGATGGTGACGGGCGCGCCCATGGTGGCCGTCTGCAGATCGACCTCGAGGCGCACGTCATAGTTCTGCAACCCGGTCTGGCGCAGATAGGGCAAGGGCGCGGGCTCCTGCGCGGGAGTGGCCGTGCGGAAGGGCTCCAGCGCCTCTTTCGTCACCACCCAGGGCGAGATCGTCGTGGCGAAGGCCTTGGCGAGGAAGGGGCCGAGGGGCTGATATTCCCAGGCCTGAATGTCGCGGGCGCTCCAGTCATTGAGCAGCACGAAGCCAAAGATCAGCCGCTCGGCGCTGGCCTGATCGAGCATCTCGCCCATGGCCGTATCCTCACCGATGACGAAACCCATCTCCAGCTCGAAATCGAGCTTGGCGCAGGGGCCCATGACCGGGGGAGCGTCGCCGATCTGGAGCTGGCCTAGCGGACGGCGCACGGGCGTGCCGCTCACCACCACCGTGCTGGCGCGGCTGTTGTAACCGATGGGCATGTGCCGCCAGTTCGGCATGAGCGCCGCATTGGCGCCGCGCAGGATCATACCCGCATTGGAGGCGTGCTGGAGCGAAGAATAGAAATCGCTGAAGGAAGAGACCGCGAAGGGCAGATGCAGGCTCGCCCGCCCCATGGGGATCAGCGCGCGGGCCCGCAGGCCAGCGTCATCCCGCAACCTCGGCGCATCGGCCTGCAAGAGGGCGCTGATGCGGGCGCGGGTCGCGGTCCAGACATCGGGACCGAGCGCCATGAAGGGGTTCAGGGCCTCGGCCTCGAAGACTCCGGCGGGCGCCTCCGGCAGCAATCCGGCCTTGGCGACTTCGGCAAGATCAAGCACGAAGTCGCCGATTGCCACGCCCACCCGCTTGCCCGCGCCATCTGTCGAAAAGACGCCATAGGGCAGGTTCTGGATGGGAAAGTCGCTGTCGGGCGCCACCTCGATGAAGGAGCGCAGCTTGGGATCGTTGGGGTTCATGGTCGTGATTCCTGGCCTCAGGGGCGGGTCGGGTCGAAATGCTTCTTCAGGCCGGTCCAGCACTGGAAGTAATCGGGCTGAAGGATGGGAGACGTCGCCGCATATTCGGTCACCCGCTGGGGAAAGCGGGACTCGAACATGAAGGCCATGGTGTTGGCGAGCTTGACCGGAACGAGCGCCACGTTGCTGGCGTGCTCGAAGGCCTCCATGTCCGGCCCATGGGGCAGCATGGAATTGTGCAGGCTCACCCCGCCCGGCTGGAAGCCATGGGGCTTGGCGTCATACTGGCCATAGAGCAGGCCCATGAACTCGGACATGATGTTCACATGGTACCACGGCGGGCGGAAGGTGTTTTCCATGGTGAGCCAGCGCTCGGGGAAAATCACCAGATCGATATTCGCCATGCCCGGCGTGTCCGAGGGCGCGGTCAGCACCGTGAAGATCGAGGGGTCCGGGTGATCGAAGTGGATCGAGCCCACCGGCGAGAACCGGCGCAGGTCATATTTATAGGGCGCGTAATTGCCATGCCACGCCACCACATCCAGCGGCGAGGCGGAGAGCTGCGTCTTCCACAGCACGCCCTGCGCGCGCAGGTAGAGGGTGGAGGGCGCCTCGCGGTCTTCGTAATGGGCCTTGGGCGTCAGGAAATCGCGGGAATTGGCGAGGCAATTCGCCCCGATCGGGCCGCGCTCGGGCAGGCGGAAGGCGCCGCCGTAGTTCTCGCAGAGATAGCCGCGCGCGGGCCCATCGACCAGCTCGACCCGCATCTTCATGCCGCGGGGGATCACCACGATCTCGCCGGGGGTAGCCTCGATCACGCCCAGCTCCGTCACGAAACGCAGGGCGCCCTGCTGCAAGGCGAAGAGCATCTCGCCGTCGGCATTGCAGAGATATTCGTCCTGCATGCTGGCGGTGATCAGATAGATATGGGCGCCCAGCCCCGCCTGCGCGCCCGCATCCCCCGCCGTGGTCATGGTGCGGATGCCCTGCACGAGCGTCAGCGGCTCGTCGGGAATGGGGGTGGGGCTCCAGCGCAGCTGGCCCGGGGGCATTTCATATTCGGCGCAGGGCGCGGTGCGCCACAGGCCCTGCTCAGCCTTCACGAATCGCCCGCTGTGCAGCACCGAGGGGCGGATGCGGTAGAGCCAGGAGCGCTGGTTGGAGTCGCGCGGGGCGGTGAAGGGCGAGCCGCTGATCTGCTCGGCATAGAGCCCATAGGGGCACTTTTGCGGGGAATTGCGGCCCACCGGCAGGGCGCCGGGCAGGCTCTCGGTCTCGAAATCATTTCCGAAGCCGGACATATAGGTGAGCGTCATCGGCGGCCTCCATCCCTGACCATCACGCCTGGCGAGGCGTTCCGCGCTCAATCAACACGGTCTGGCGATGCTTGCAAGACCGGGAGGCCATGCCCGCGCTCGGCGCGCTTGCCACAAGGCCCAGGCCTGACTAGACAGGAAACGGAACGGGAGGAGACATGGATCTCGGGATCAAGGGCCGCACGGCCATCATCTGCGCGTCCTCGCGGGGGCTGGGCAAGGCCTGCGCAACCGCGCTCGCCCGTGAAGGCGTATCCGTGGTCATCAACGGCCTCGATGAGGCCCGCCTCATGGCCGCCGCCGAGGAGATCCGCGCCCTGACCGGCGCCGCCGTCATCCCCGTCCGCGCCGACATCAACACCGCAGAAGGCCGCGACAAGCTGGTGGCCGCCGCCCCCGTCTGCGATATTCTGGTCAACAACAACGCAGGCCCCCCGCCCGGCAAATTCCAGGATTGGGACCATGACCAGTGGATCGCCGCGCTCGAGGCCAACATGCTCGCGCCCGTGCTGATGATCCGCGCGGTGCTGCCGGGCATGCGGGCCCGCAAGTTCGGGCGCATCGTCAACATCACCTCGGCCATGACCAAAAGCCCGAAATTCTCGGACATGGGCCTGTCGACCTCGGCGCGGCTGGGCCTGATGGGCCTGTCGAAGTCCCTCTCCCGGGACGTGGCCGCCGATAACGTGACCATCAACAATCTGCTGCCCGAGCGAATCGACACGGACCGGCAGAAGTTCATGGCCGAGCGCATCATGCAGGCGCGCGGGATCACCTATGAGGAGGCGCGCCAATGGATCGCCGACTCCCTGCCCGCCCGGCGCTTCGGACTTCCGGGGGAATTTGGCGACACCTGCGCCTTCCTCTGCTCCGCCCAGGCCGGATTCATGACCGGGCAAAATCTGCAACTCGACGGCGGTTCCTACGAAGGGATAGTATAGTCCCCCTGAGGGCCGCCGGGCCATTCCTACCCCTAACCCGCACAAGCGCAGACTGAAAAAGAGGCATCCATGATCATCGACATCCACGGCCACTACACCACCGAACCCGCCGCGATGCACACCTTCCGCGACAAGCAGCTCGCGGCCCTGGCGGACCCCACCCGCAAGCCCTCCACGGATCTGGGCATCTCGGACGAGCAGCTCATCGCCAGCGTGCAGAAGCAGCTCACCTTCCAGAAGAACCGCGGCAGCGACCTGACGGTCTTCTCGCCCCGCGCCTCCGGCATGGCCCATCACATTGGCTCGGAAGCCGTGTCCCAGGAATGGACGCGCATGAGCAACGACATGATCCACCGCATCTGCAACCTGCTGCCCAACAATTTCGTGGGCGTGGGCCAGCTGCCGCAGTTCCCGGGCGTCTCGCCCAAGAACAGCGTGCATGAGCTGGAGCGCATGGTGAAGGAGCTGGGCTTCGTCGGCGTCAACCTGAACCCCGATCCCTCGGGCGGCTACTGGACCGACCAGCCCCTGACCGACCGCTTCTGGTATCCGATCTACGAGAAGATGGTGGAGCTGGAAGTTCCCGCCATGATCCACGTCTCCTCGTCCTGCAACCCCAACTTCCACGCCACCGGCGCCCATTACATCAACGCCGACACCACCGCCTTCATGCAGCTGATCCAGGGTAATCTGTTCAAGGATTTCCCGACGCTGAAGTTCGTGATCCCCCATGGCGGCGGCGCGGTTCCCTACCATTGGGGTCGCTATCGCGGCCTGTGCCTCAACATGAAGAAGCCCCCGCTGGTCGAATATCTCATGAAGAACGTGTTCTTCGACACCTGCGTCTATCACCTGCCGGGCATCGAGCTGCTGACCCGCGTGATCCCCGTCGACAACATCCTCTTCGCCTCGGAGATGGTGGGCGCGGTGCAGGGCATCGACCCCGAGACCGGCAACGACTTCGACGACACCAAGCGCTACCTCGATCAGGTCTCCACGCTGAGCGAGGAAGCCCGCTACAAGATCTTCGAGGGCAACGCCCGCCGCGTCTATCCGCTGCTCGACAAGCTGCTGACCCAGCGCGGCCACCTGCCCAAGACCTTCTGAGGTCCCTTTCCACGCCGCGCGCTCCCAAAGGGCGCGCGGTTTTCACTTTTTCTGGGAGGTTCCATGTCTCTTCCGCGCCTTAACGGCATGATCCGCGCGCTCGAAGCCGGCCAGCACTGTTTCTCGCTTTTCGCCCCCTGCGAGCCCACGGTGGCCGTCGAGCTTCAGCAATCGAAATATGATGGCGTCGTCTTCGAAGGCGAGCACAATGGCTGGGACATCCGCGCCCTGCGCGACAGCCTGCAATATCTGCTCAATCGCGGGCAGATCCTGAAGAACGGCTCGCCCGCCCCCTCCGTGACGCCCATGGCGCGCATCCCCGCCAATGGCGTGGAGATGAACCAGTTCCTCGCCAAGCAGGCGCTGGATCTGGGCTGCTACGGCATCATGTGGCCCCATATCTCCACGGTGGAGGAGGCCTATAACGCGGTCGCCGCCTGCCGCTACGCCCGCCTCAAGGACAAGCCCCTCTACGAGCCCCAGGGCATCCGTGGCGATGGCCCCATGCAGGCCACCCGCTACTGGGGGATCAGCCAGCAGGAATATTATGATCGCGCCGATGTGTGGCCGCTGGCCCCCCATGGCGAGATCCTCGTCGTCATCCAGATCGAGGATACGATGGGCATCAAGAACCTGCGGGACATGCTGAAGAACGTGCCCGGCATCGGCGCGGTGGTCATCGGCGAGGGCGATCTGTCCCAGGAGCTGGGCTATCCCCGCCAGGTGGAACATCCCGCCGTGCTTGAGGCCATGGCCGAGATCGTCGCCATCTGCAAGGAATGCAACGTGGTCGTGGGTCATCCCCATGTGGAGATCTCCAACGGCCAGCGCATCGTGGACGAGGGCTATCGCTTCCTCATGTGCTCGGCGCCGCGCAGCTTCAACACGCTGGAAAAGTCGCGCACCCTCGTGGGTCGCTGATTTCAAACACCCGGGGGCGGCCTGCGCCGTCCCCACCCCACCCCTGAGACCGGCTCGCGCGGAACTGGCGACCGCCTCCGCGAGCCCTGCGGAGCAGCCCCCATGTTCAAACAGATGCCAGCGAGCGGACCGGTGACGCTCACCACCAATCTGGCCGATTATCCCATCAGCAAGGCGTTGAAATCCGGCGCCGTACCCTCCGATCTCGTGAGCTTCGATTTCGCGGGAACCAAGATCGCCAATCAGGGCTTCAAGCCCATGGTGCGCGAGGGCAAGTTCGATGCGGGCGAACTCGCCATCGTCACCTTTCTGCAAGCCATCGCCTGGGGCAAGCCGCTGGTGCTGCTGCCCGCCGTGATGATGGGCCGCTTCCAGCACAATTGCATTTCCTATGATTGCCGAAAGGGCGACATGACGCCCAAGCAGCTCGAAGGCAAGCGCGTGGGCGTGCGCGCCTATTCGCAGACCACGGGCGTATGGGTGCGCGGCATCCTCACCCATGAATATGGCGTGGACATCAGCAAGGTCAGATGGGCCACCTATGAAGAGCCCCATGTCGCCGAATACAAGGATCCGGCCTTCCTCGAAAAGTTCGACCCCAAGGGCAAGAGCATGGAAGAGCTGATGTTCGAGGGCGACTTCGACGCGGTGATTCTGGGCGGCGAGATCCCCAATGAGCCCCGCGCCAAAACGCTGATCCCCGACGCCAAACAGGCCGCGCTCGACTGGAACGCGCGCACTGGCGCCGTCTCGGTGAACCATTTCTTCGTGGTCTCCGCCGAAGTCGCCAAGCGTCCTGAACTGGTGGAAGAGATCTGGCGCATGCTGAAAGAGACCAAGAAGGCCATGCCCGCCCCCGCCGATGGCGTGGATGTGCATCCCTTCGGCTGGGACGAGAACCGCCGGAATCTCGAACTCATCATCCAGTTCGCCTATGAGCAGCAGATGCTGCCGCGCATGATGAGCGTGGACGAACTGATCACCGACGCCACACGCAACCTCAAGCCCTGAGCCCCCCATGACAGACGCGACACATCCCAAACCCGTCCGGCGCATCGTCACCGGCCATGACGAGACCGGCAAGGCCGTGGTCGTCATCGACGGCGCCGCGCCCAACCAGCGCGTGCGCGCCGCCACCGGCCTCGTCTCCACCCTGCTCTGGGTGACCGAGGAATCGCCCGTCGATATCGCCAGCAATGCGGACCGCGCCGACCGGCCCTCTCCCGTAGCGCCGCCGCCCAAAGGCTCGATCCTGCGCGTGGTGGATTTTCCCCCCGCAGGCGACACCAGCGGCATCAGCAATGAGGCCATGCTGAAGGAAATGGGCATCGACCACGGCCACGGCGGCAAACCCGCCCGCCACGCCTTCACCCACCGCACGAAAAGCGTCGACTACGCCTTCGTGCTGGAGGGCGAGATCGACATGCTGCTGGACGATACCGAAGTCCATATGAAGGCGGGCGACATCATGGTGCAGCAGGGCACCAACCACGCCTGGGTCAACAACTCCGACAAGGTCTGCCGCATGGCCTTCGTGCTGATCGACGCAGACGAGCCGCCCGCATGGAAGCTGGGGGAGTGAGGCAGACATAAAAAAGGGCCGGTGCGATCCGGCCCTTTTTCATTTCAAGATGATTCAAGCGCGGTGCGTTTAGCCCCACAACTCCTTCGTCGCCAGCGCCGCCCCGTCGCGCAGCGCCTCGAATTTCGCCCAGACAATGGACTCGTGCACGCGCTGCAACAGCGGCCCCTGGGCAAAGCCGCAGTCCGTGCCTGCGATGACATTCTCGCGGCCCACCAGATTGGCGTAGCGCACGATGCGCTCGGCGACGAGCTCGGGATGCTCCACCACATTGGTGGCGTGGCTGATGACGCCGGGGATGAGGATCGCCCCTGCGGGCAGCTTCACATCCTTCCACACCTTCCACTCATGTTCGTGGCGAGGATTGGCGCCCTCGATCACGAAGGCGCCCGCCTTGATCTTGAGGATCTGGTGGACGATTTCGCGCAGCGGAATGTCGGTCGTGTGCGGGCCGGGCCAGCTGCCCCAGCACACATGGTAGCGCACCATGTCGGCCGGCACGCCTTCCAGCGAATGGTTGATGATCTCGACCATGCGCTCAAGCCAGGCCATGTAATCCCCAAAGCTCTTGGGCGGCACCATGCGGTCATAGGTGACGGCGGCGCGGGCGTCGTCGAGCTGCACCACGATGCCAGCATCGGTGATGGCCTTGTATTCGACACGGATGGCTTCCGCGAGGGCGAGGGTGCAGTCCTCGTCGGTCTTGTAGAATTCGTTCTTGCGGTCGGGGATTACGCTGGAGATCGCGGCCACCGGCAGGAAGGCGTCGGCGAAGTCCTGCCCCTTGAGGGCGGCCTTGAAATTGTCGATGTCGAGCTGCAACTCCGCCTGGCCCGTGTAGGTGATCGGCCCGGTGCAGACGGATTCGGCGTTGGTGTTGGGGGGATCGCGCGAGTCCATCTCGGCGTAGAAGCCCGCAAAGCGCGTGCGGTCGGCGCCGGTGGCGAAGGGGTTCACCCCATTGAAGGGGCGACGCTCGAAGCCGCTGAGGCGGGTGAGCGCATATTGCGACCAGCTGATCGACTTGCCGAACTCGCCATCGCTGGGCACATCCACGCCCGCCGCCTTCTGCTGGCGGACCACCTCGGCCACGCTCGACGCCAGGCAAGCCTTGTAGGCGGCCTCGTCATAGGGCTGGCGGGTCTGGCGCGCGCGGATGAAGGCGCGCAGGGGCTCGGGGCGGATGAGGCTGCCGACATGGGTGGTGAGAATGCGATCAGTGCTGCGCTTCATGGTGAAACCTATCTCTTGAATGCGGGAAATCGCTAGCACGGCGGGAAACGCCGGGCAAACGGGCCTGTTGTCATGCTTTCGCCGCCTGTATCGCCGCCCAGACCCGCTGCGGGGTGGCGGGCATGTCGAGGTGGCGAACGCCCAGCGGCGCCAGAGCATGCAGCACCGCGTTGATGATGACGGCGGAGGCGGGCGTGGTGCCGCCCTCCCCACCGCCCTTGACGCGCAGCACATTGCCCGCCGTGGGGTCCTCGGTCGCCGCCACCTTGAACATGGGGAACATGTCGGCGCGAGGAACGGCGTAATCCATGAAGCTGCCCGTCAGCACCTGGCCGGAGCCGGGATCATAGGCCACGCCCTCGATGAGGGCCGGGCCCGCGCCCTGGGCGATGCCCCCATGCACCTGCCCATGCAGGATCAGGGGGTTCACCGGCTGGCCCGCATCGTCAGCTGTGGCGTATTGGATGATCTCGATTTCCCCGGTTTCGGGATCCACCTCGACTTCGCAGATGGCGCAGCTCGTGGGATAGGCGGGGATGCGGCCATTGAGGGTCTTCTTCGCGGCGAGCGGGACGCGCAGATCGAGCGGAAGCGCAGCGTTTTCGGCCACGGCGCGGGCGAGATCGAAGATATCGAAGCGCTGGTTGTTGCGGATGGTCTGGAAGAAGCCGTCCTCGAAATTCACCTCGGAGGGCGCAACCTCCATCAGCGCCGCCGCCACCAGCTTGCCCTGTGCGACGATGGCCTCGCTGGCCTCGACCATCAGGGCGCCCGCAAGGCGCATGGAGCGATCCGAATGGGTGCCGCCGCCCGATTCCACCAGCGCGGTGTCGCCGCCGGTGAGCCGCACATCCCAGGGCGTGACGCCCAGCATATCCGCCACCACCTGAGCGAAGCTCGTCTCGTGGCCCTGACCCGACGATTGGGTGCCCACCACCAGCTCCACGCGCCCCTCGGGATTGACCGCCAGCTCCACCCGCTCATGGGGCGCGCCCACCGGCGTCTCCATGGAATTGGCGAGCCCGATGCCCGCGAGCTTGCCGCGATCCGCCGCCGTCGCCCGCCGCGACTCAAAGCCGCTCCAGTCGGCGAGCTGCAACGCCAGCTCCAGATTGCCCGCGAAATCACCGCTGTCATAGGTGAGGCCCGACGCGGTGCGGTAGGGCAGAGCCGACCGGGCAATCAGGTTGCGGCGGCGCAGGTCGATGCGGTCGATCCCCATTTCCTGTGCGGCCATGTCGAGCAGGCGCTCGATCACCAGCGTCGCCTCGGGCCGTCCCGCGCCGCGATAGGGCGCGATGGGGACCGTGTTGCTCATGGCGCCGCGCAGACGCACGCCAGCCCTGGGGATGTCATAAACCGTGGTGCCCACCCGCCAGCTGTTATGCAGGGGCGTGAAGGTGAGCATATGGGCGCCGATGTTGCTGACGATCTCCACATCGTAGCCAAGAATCCGGCCCGTTGCGTCGAGGCCGAGCCTGCCCTTGGTGACGCTGTCGCGGCCCTGATAATCGGCGAGACAGCATTCGTTGCGCTCTCCCGTCCATTTCACCGGACGCCCCACGATCTTCGCGGCCCAAAGCACGCCCAGTTGCTCGGTGTAGCTGTTGATGCGCGTGCCAAAGCCCCCGCCCACATCGGGCGTGACGACGCGCAGGCGCTCCATGGGCAGATTCATGGCCGCGCATATGCCGCTGCGCAGGCGATGCACGCCCTGACAGCCGGAGATCAAGAGATAATCGCCCGTCGCCGGATCATATTGGCCGAGCGCTGCGCGCGGCTCCATCTGGGCGGTCACCGTGCGCTGGCTGCGAAAGACCCCCTCGACCACATGGGCGGCGCCAGCGAAGGCCTCCGCAAGACCGGTGCGGTCGTTCACATCCGCTTCAATAGCAAGATTGCCGGGCACGTCGGCCCAGATCTGCGGCGCGCCGGGCTCAAGGGCCGTGGGACCATCGACGACGGCGAGTAGGACCTCGTAGGCCACCTTGATCGCTTCAGCGGCGTCGCGGGCCTGCTCGCGCGTTTCGGCCACCACCATGGCGACGGGCTCGCCGGGAAAGCGCGCCTTGTCGACGGCGAAGGGCATATGGGGCTTGTCATGCACCAGATGGCCCATGCTCGCCATGAAGGCGGGGCGCGTCCACTCCACCGCATCGGCGGAGACCGCGCCCTGGATGAAACCGCCGAAGCCAGCCGCCGCATAATCCGCGCCCGTCAATACCGCGAGAACGCCGGGCATGGCGCGGGCTGCAGCGGCGTCAACGCCCTTGATCAGGGCATGGGCGTGGGGCGAGCGCACGAAGGCGGCGAAGACCTCGCCGGGCAGGGACACATCGTCGGTGAAACGGCCTGCGCCGCGCAGCAGCCGGAAATCCTCGAAACGCGGAAGGGGCCGCCCGATCCATGGTCCGCCATCGCCAGCGGTTTTCTGTCGCCCACTCACCGGATGTTCGCTGCCCACCTGGCGTCCCCCTTGTTGCACCTGCGCTTGTGGGCTGTATAAGTCGCCCCTCCTGAGATGGGGGCCGCGCAGCAAGCCTGCCGCTTCTATAACATTGCAACACGAGTGGAAATGGCCATGGCGCAGATCGAAACAGGCACGAAACAGGCGGCGGGCGCCGCCGTGGATTTCGACCGCTTCCGCCTGCGCCGCTTCATCGAGAGCCTCGGCCCCGACCAGCTCGAAATCCGCGAGGGCAAGACCGATCTCGCCGATATCGCCAGCGTGGTCGATGGCAACCCCAAGGCGATCCTGTTCCGCGACGTCGGCCCCGAGGGGCAAGAGCTGGTCGCCAGCGTCTGCGGCAGCCGCGAGCGAATCGCTCAAGCCTTCGGCGTGCCGCCCGCGCAGGTGATGGCCGAGGTGCTGCGGCGCCTGCGCAATCGCCCGCAGGTAGTCGAAGTGACGCGCGAGGAAGCTCCCTGCCAGCAGGTGGTGCTCATGGGCGACGACGCCGACCTCACCACCCTGCCCGTGCATCTTCAGCACGGCATGGATGGCGCGCCCTATATCTCCTCCGCCATCGATTATGTGGTCGATCCCAAGACCGGCCTCACCAATGTGGGCATCCGCCGCCTGATGCTGCGCGGCCCCAAGGAAGCTGGCGCCGATCTGGTCGCCCCCAGCGATCTCAAGGCGATCTATGAGGCCTGCGCGCGCGAGGGCAAGCGCTTGCCCGTGAGCTTCGTCTGCGGCGCCCATCCCGTCGATTATGTGGCGGGCATGATGCGCCTGCCGATTGACGAGACCGGCCTCGTCGCCTCCCTGCGCGACAGCCCGCTGCCGCTGGTCAAATGCGTCACCAACGACATCATGGTGCCAGCCGACGCGGAGCTGGTGCTCGAAGGCTATTTCGACGAGCGCGGCCATGTGGAGCCCGAAGGCCCCTATGGGGAGTTTCTGGGCTATTACGGCGCGCTGAAGCGCAATCCGGTGTTCCATCTCACCGCCATCACCAAACGCCACGACGCCCTGTTCCAGACCATGAGCATCAGCGGCCCGGCGCTGGCGCGCACCGACACGGCGCAACTGGCGGCCCTGCGGGCGGAGATCACCGTCTGGCGCGCGCTGGAGACCGCCGTGCGCGAGCCGGTGGCCGTCTATGCGGCGGCCTCGAGCGGGGGCCTGCTCAACATCCGCATCGCCATCCGCCAGCGGGTGCCGGGCGAGGCGCGCAACGCCATCGCGGCGGCGCTAGGGTCGCTTGCCAATGTCAAACACGCCTTCGTGGTGGACCCGGACATCGACGTGACCAATGACGAGCAGATGGACTGGGCGCTGGCGACGCGCTTCCAGGCGGATCGCGATTTCCTGATCATGTCGGGCCTGCGGGCCATGCCGCTTGATCCCTCCCTCATGGGCTCCCATCAGGGCGCGAAAGCGGGCTTTGATTGCACCTGGCCCTTCGGCTCGGGCGGTCGGCTCGATGCGCAGGTGCCAGAGGCGCCGAAATATCTGGGTGCGCGTTTTCCTAGCGTGGAGGCGGCGCTCGCCCATGGGCCGAAGGTCTTCGAAGACCTCATGTCAGCCGTGGGCAGCCGCGATGGTCGCGAGATCGTGCGCGAACTGGATCGCCTGCGCGCAGCCCATGGCGTCACCCGCGATCCCGAAGGGCGCTATGTCATGGGCCCCGCCAAGGCCTGACCTGCGCGTCTTGTGCGCGGGAAAAGCTCTCGCTATGGACTTGGCCGATCATCATTTTGGAAGCGCGCCGGGTGGCGCGTCAGGAGCAAAAGCATGTCCTCATTGAAATCCGCTGGCGCAGGCCTTCTGGCGCTCCTGTGCGCTGTGACCACCACGCAGGCGCAGGAAGTCACTGTGAAGGTCGGCATCGCCAAGGCGCTCGCCACCGCCGCCACCATGATCGCCATCGAGAAGGGCTACTTCAAGGAAGCGGGCGTGAAGGTGGAGATCGAGCAGCTCGATTCCTCCGCCAATGTGATGG
>CAMDOY010000068.1 GCA_945903655.1 Rhizobium sp. Q54
TCGCCAGCTCCTTTCACGCCGCCGAGCCCGGCTTTGACCACGGCCCTGAAATGCCCGTGGTTCCCGATCCCGAAACGCTGATGAGCCCCGACAGGGTGGCTCTGGCCTCCTCGCGCCTCGTCCCCGCCGCGCTGCAACGCTATTTCAAGCAGGAACAAGCCATTGAGATCCGGCCCGTCGATCTTGGCCGCTATTTCCCCAAATCCGAACGCCAGTCGCTCCCCATCGAGCAAAACATCTGGATGCGGGCCAATGGTCCGCTGCCGGACGATCCGGCCGTCCACCGCGCCGTGCTCGCCTATCTCTCGGACATGACCCTAATCGACACGATGCTCGTGCGGCATCAGCACACGGTCTTCGACCCGGAGGTTCTGGCCGCCAGCCTCGATCACGCCCTCTGGTTCCACCGCCCCTTCCGCGCCGATGAATGGCTTCTCTACAGCCAGGTGAGCCCCACCGCCCAGGGCGGGCGGGGCCTGGCGCGGGGCCATCTGTTTTCGCGCGATGGCCGATTGGTGGCCAGCGTGATCCAGGAAGGACTGGTGCGGCTGCGGTCGGATAAGCCAGCGCAATAGGCAGGAAGCGTTGCCTGTTTAATAGGCAGGCAAACTGCCTGTTTAGGCGGCAATTGATGGCATTCCGTGGCTATTCACAGCTTTCTTGCAAGCGAGTCATCAAAATTCCGCAGGCTAGACCCTTCGGACCCGGCTTGGCACGGCCCTTGTTTAGGGGATCGTGAGCCTAAGCGCGGAGCGTACCACCGCGCGGGCGTGGAACAGCCTCACGACGTCACGGCGCGTAAGGCCAAGAAGGGGCACCGAGATGAAAATAGTCATGGCGATCATCAAGCCATTCAAGCTCGACGAAGTGAGAGACGCTCTCACCGCTGTTGGAGTCCATGGTCTCACCGTCACCGAGGTCAAGGGCTACGGCCGTCAGAAGGGCCATACGGAAATCTATCGCGGCGCTGAATATGCCGTCAGCTTCCTCCCCAAACTGAAGATCGAAGTGGCTGTGCCGGGCGATCTCGCTCCCGCAGTGGTCGACGCCATCGTCGCCTCCGCGCGCACGGGCCAGATCGGCGACGGCAAGATTTTCGTGAGCTCCCTCGAGCAGGCGATCCGCATCCGCACGGGCGAGAAGGACACCGACGCCCTCTGACCTTCCCCGTTTCTTTCAGGAGTTCCAAAATGATGAACCGTCCATCCTATGGGAGCATCGCCAAAGCGGCTGCTCTCGGATTCATGGCCACCGCCGCATCGGCGGGTCTGGCCTTCGCGGAAGAGGCCGCCGCTGTCGTCGCGCCCGTCGCCAACAAGGGCGACACGGCCTGGCTGCTGGTCTCGACCGTCCTCGTGCTCATGATGTCGATTCCCGGCCTCGCCCTCTTCTATGGCGGCCTCGTGCGCACCAAGAACATGCTGTCCGTGCTGACTCAGGTCTTCATGATCGTTTCGCTGGTCTCGGTGCTCTGGGTCCTGTTCGGCTACTCCCTCGCCTTCACCGAGGCGCCCGGCGCTCTGAACGCCTTCATCGGCGGCTTCTCGAAAGTCTTCCTGTCGGGCGTCACGGTTGAATCCGTCGCGGCGACCTTCTCGAACGGCGTCGTCGTTCCTGAATACGCCTACATGGCCTTCCAGATGACCTTCGCCTGCATCACCCCGGCGCTGATCGTCGGCGCCTTCGCCGAGCGCATCAAGTTCTCGGCCGTGCTGCTCTTCGTCATCCTCTGGGTCACGCTCGTCTATTTCCCGATCGCCCATGCGGTCTGGTACTGGCAGGGTCCGGACGCCATCGGCGACGCCGCCAAGCTGCTTGCAGCCGCGACGGATGACGCGGCCAAGAAGGCCGCGCAGGACGCCCTCGACGCGGTCAACGCCAATGCTGGCTATCTCTTCCAGCTCGGCGCGCTCGACTTCGCTGGCGGCACCGTGGTTCACATCAACGCCGGCATCGCCGGTCTGGTGGGCTGCATCATCATCGGCAAGCGCGTTGGTTATGGCAAGGAAGCCATGCCTCCCCACTCGCTGACCATGACCATGATCGGCGCCTCGCTCCTGTGGGTCGGCTGGTTCGGCTTCAACGCTGGCTCCAACCTCGAAGCCAATGGCACGACGGCCCTGGCCTTAGTGAACACCTTCGTCGCCACCGCCGCCGCCGCCATGTCCTGGCTGTTCGTGGAGTGGGCCACCAAGGGCAAGCCCTCGCTGCTCGGCATGGTCTCTGGGGCGGTCGCCGGCCTCGTGGCCGTCACCCCCGCCTCCGGCTACGCTGGCCCCATGGGCTCGCTGGTTCTGGGCCTCATCGTCAGCCCCGCCTGCCTGTTCTTCGTCTCCACCGTGAAGAACAAGATCGGCTATGACGACGCGCTCGACGTGTTCGGCATCCACTGCGTCGGCGGCGTCATCGGCGCCATCGCCACGGGCATCCTCGTCTCCCCCGCTCTGGGCGGCGTTGGCCTCACCGACTATATGGCCAAGCCCGGCTCCGCCGCGCCCGGCGACTATGTGATGGCCACCCAGGTCATGACCCAGATCAAGGCGGTGCTCTACACCCTCATCTGGTCGGGCGTTGGTTCCGCGATCCTCTTCAAGGTCGTTGATCTCATCGTCGGCCTGCGGGTTCCCATCGACGCCGAGCGCGAAGGCCTTGATGTCGCCGAGCATGGCGAGCGCGCCTACAACATGTGATCGCATTGGACGAAAGTCCTGCGCAGACAACGAGAACGGCGCCTTCGGGCGCCGTTTTTCTTTTGTGGCGAGATGCATTTCCATGCGTCGGAAATTCCAGGGTTAATCGCGCATTAACCGCCGCTCTCTAAGGTAAACAGCGGGGCGTTGGGCCCTTGCGGCGAAGGCCAATGCGGATCTCAGCTTCCTCCACCATCGACCATATCCCCGAACACCTCCGCTACTTCCTGGGGAAGCGGCTGGCGGAGGCCTGCGGGCTTCTGGTGCTGAGTTTCGCTGGCGCGCTGGCGCTCGCCTTCCTCACCTGGTCCGTGCAGGATCCCAGCTTCAACCACGCCACCTCCGGCCCCGTGCGCAACCTGCTCGGCGGGCCCGGCGCCATGGCGGCGGATCTCACCATGCAGATGGTCGGCATCGCCGCGACGGCGGTGCTTGTTCCCATCGGCTTCTGGGGCTGGCGCCTCATGTCCCATCGCAGGCTTGAGCGTCTTGGCCTGCGGCTTCTGCTCTGGATGGTGGGCGTAGGTTTCGCAGCGGCCTTCGCCTCCCTGTTGCCCGCGACGGATCGCTGGCCCCTGCCAAGCGGCCTTGGCGGCGTCGTTGGCGACGCGATCCTGACCCTGCCGCGCAAGCTCTCGGGCGGCTTTGGCCCCATCATGGTCCTCACCGGCCTCATCAGCGCCGTCACAGCGCTGCTGGCGCTGTCCGCCTCGTCAGGTTTCTTCATCCACGACGAGAGCGAGGCGAGCGAGGACGGGGAACTGGCGGCGCGCTCGCGCGCCAGCGACGATGACGACGCGGCGGGCGAACCCGGGTTTTTCTTAGTTGCGCTTGGCGCCACGATCCATGGCTTCCTGAGCCTCAGCGCCTCCATCAAACGAGGGATCACGGCCCTGCTGCCTTCGCGCGAGACGGCGGCCCCCGTCGCCACCAAGCGCGTGCGCCCCCGTCAGGAACCGCGCTTCGAACCCACCGAAGAGCCTGCGCCCGTCGAGCCCTTAGAGCCCGCGCCCAGACCCGCAAGAGCGCCCGCAGCGCCCGTCATGGAAGAGATCGAGGACGACGACAGCGCGATCCGCACGCCCAAGATCACGCCCCCTGCGCCCGCCCTCAAGAGCGGTCGCCGCAGCGCGCGTGAGGCCCAGCCTTCCTTCTTCGAACGCAACGCCTATGAACTGCCCGCGCTGCTCTTTCTGACGGAGCCGCGCAAGCAGGCCGTCTCCAAGATTTCCGAAGACGCGCTGGAACAGAATGCGCGTCTGCTGGAAGGCGTGCTCGATGATTTCGGCGTGAAGGGCGAGATCATCAATGTGCGCCCCGGCCCGGTGGTGACGCTCTATGAACTGGAGCCCGCGCCCGGCATCAAATCCTCCCGCGTGATCGGGCTCGCCGACGACATCGCCCGCTCCATGTCGGCCATCTCCGCCCGCGTGGCGGTGGTGCAGGGCCGCAACGCCATCGGCGTCGAATTGCCCAACCAGAAGCGCGAGACCGTGTTCCTGCGCGAATTGCTGGCGTCGGAAGATTTCGAGAAATCGAAGAGCAAGCTGCCCATCGCCCTTGGCAAGACCATTGGCGGCGAGCCTGTGATCGTCGATCTCGCGCGCATGCCCCATCTGCTGGTCGCGGGCACCACAGGCTCGGGCAAATCCGTCGCCATCAACACCATGATCCTCTCGCTGCTCTATCGCCTGAAGCCGGAAGAGTGCCGCCTGATCATGGTCGATCCCAAGATGCTCGAACTCTCCGTCTATGACGGCATTCCCCATCTGCTCACCCCCGTCGTGACCGACCCCAAGAAGGCCGTCGTCGCGCTCAAATGGGCGGTGCGCGAGATGGAGGATCGCTACAAGAAAATGTCGAAGCTGGGCGTGCGCAACATCGACGGCTTCAACGCCCGGGTTGCGGAGGCCGCCGCCAAGGGCGAGATCATCCACCGCACGGTGCAGACCGGCTATGACCGCGAGACCGGCGAAGCCATCTACGAGCAGGAGCAGATGGACCTCTCGGTCCTGCCCTATATCGTCGTGATCGTCGACGAAATGGCCGACCTGATGATGGTCGCGGGCAAGGACATCGAGGGCGCGATCCAGCGTCTGGCGCAGATGGCGCGCGCGGCGGGCATTCACCTGATCATGGCGACCCAGCGTCCCTCGGTGGATGTGATCACCGGCACGATCAAGGCGAACTTCCCCACCCGCATCTCTTTCCAGGTGACCTCGAAGATCGACAGCCGCACCATCCTTGGCGAGCAGGGCGCCGAGCAGCTGCTGGGCCAGGGCGATATGCTCTACATGGCGGGCGGCGGACGCATCTCGCGCGTGCATGGCCCCTTCGTGTCGGACAATGAAGTGGAAAAGGTCGTCGCCCATCTGAAGATGCAGGGCCAGCCCGAATATCTCGACGCCATCACCCTCGAAGAGGATGCGGACGGGGATTCTGGCGAGGGCGTGGCGCCCGGCTCCATGGACGCCGAGGAATCCGGCGATATGTATGACCGCGCTGTGGCCATTGTGCTGCGCGACCGCAAATGCTCCACAAGCTATATCCAGCGCCGCCTGTCGGTCGGCTACAACAAGGCGGCTTCGCTGGTGGAGCGCATGGAGCGCGAGGGTGTCGTGGGCGCGCCAAACCATTCGGGTAAGCGGGAAATCCTGGTGGGCGGCGGCGTTGATCGCGGCGCCTTCGAGCCTGGCCCCGAGCATTGATGCGTCATCACGGTCCAATAATCGCCATAGGTGGCGATTATCAGGATGCTGGTTCCTGATCCTGCGGCGGTTTTCGATGAAGCTTGGCTGTTCCTTCGCTCTGGCGCGATTCGCACTGGCGGCGCTGCTGGGGATCCCTCTGGGGTCCGGCGGCGCGCTGGCGCAAGGCGCGCCGGTACCCCTGCCCCCTCCCCGCCCGCCCGCCCTGCAGGCGCCGGCCGCCGCCGCCATCGAGAAGATGGCGGCCCCGCCCAAGGCCGCCACCATGGACGCGGCGAGCGCCATCCAACGCGCCAACGCCTGGTTCAACTCCAGCCCCACCATGGTGGCCGACTTCGTCCAGATCGGCGCGGATGGTCGGCGCACCCAGGGTCAGCTCTTCGTGCTCAAGCCCGGACGGCTGCGCTTTGAATACGCCAGCCCCGCCACCCTCGAGATCATCGCGGATGGGACCTCGGTTGCCGTGCGCGACCGCAAGCTCGCCACCCAGGACGTCTATTTCATCAGCCAGACGCCGCTCAAGTTCCTGCTGAAGGACCAGACCGACCTCAGCCGCGACACGAAGATCCTGGGCGTCAATCAGGATGCGAAGACGACCACCATCTCCATCGAGGACAAGGCCACCTTCGGCGGCACCTCGCGCCTGACCCTGGTTTTCGACGCCCAAAGTTTTGTGCTGAAGCAATGGACCGTGATCGACCCGCAGGGCTATGAAACCCTCGTCACCCTGTCGAATGTGGACCTCAAGTCGCGGCCGCCTGGCGAGCTGTTCAAAATCAATACGGACAGGTTCAACTGATCGGATGGCGGGCGAGCGCTTGCGGGCGGGTTGAAGCTGTGCGAACTGATCTTGCAGAGAGTCAGGATCAGCCATGCCCATCAAACTCGCGACCTGGAACATCAATTCGGTGCGGCTGCGCATGCCGCTGGTCGAGCATTTCGCCAACCGCTTTCAGCCGGATGTGATCTGCCTTCAGGAAACCAAGTGCCGCGACGGCGAATTTCCCTCCGCCGACTTCAAGCGCCTCGGCTATCCCCATGTCGCGATCAATGGCCAGAAGGGCTATCATGGCGTGTGCATCGCGTCGCGCCTGCCCTTCGAGGCCATCGACAAACGCGAGTTCTGCGAGAAGGGTGATGCGCGTCATATCGCCGTGACTTTCGCGGCGGGCAGCGCAGGGCGCGACCCCATCACCGTTCATAATTTTTATGTCCCGGCGGGCGGCGACGAGCCTGATCGCCAGACCAATGATAAATTCGCGCACAAGCTCGATTTCCTCGATGAGATGGCGAGCTGGCTGGGCGGAGACCAGGCGAAGGGGCACGCCATCGTCGTGGGCGACCTCAATGTGGCGCCGCTCGAAAACGATGTGTGGAACCACAAATATATGCTGAAGATCGTCAGCCACACGCCCATTGAAACCGAGAAACTCAGGGGCGTGATGGAGGCTGGCCCATGGGTCGACGCCATGCGCCGTTTTGTGCCGGAGCAGGAACAGCTCTTCACCTGGTGGAGCTATCGCTCAGCGGATTGGCGGACGGCGGACAAGGGCCGCAGGCTTGATCATGTCTGGGCCAGCGAGAGGCTCGCAGGTTCCATTCGCGGCATGGAAGTCGTGAAGGAAGCGCGCGGCTGGGAGCGGCCCTCCGATCACGTGCCAGTGCTGGTGGACATCGATCACTGAAGTCTTGCGCGCCGCTATCGGGGAAGCGGCTCGATCTCCCAGCTCAACATCTTGTCGTTCAACTCGCTCATGAGCCCGTCCAGCCGGGCGGCCATCATTGCGCGCAGGGCCCGCGCGCTGCCGGGATATTCGCGCAGCACGCGCATGAACAGGCTGCGCGGAATTTTCAGAACCGTGCTGGGCTGGCGAGCTACGGCGGTGAAGGTTCGTTCGGTTTCACTGATCAAGGCCAATTCGCCAATGAGCGTGAAAGGCTTTGAAATGACCGTCGCCGCCGTGCCGTCATCGCGAGCGTCAAAAGCGATCACGCCGCTGGTGAGGACATAACCGCAATCGGACCGATCACCGCGACGAAAGAGAATGTCGGCGGCGCGCAGGATGCGCGTTTCCCCCGCAAAAACGATGAGCCTGAGCGCATCGCTTTCCAGGACCCCCAAGATCGGGATCTTCGAGAGATTGCGAATGTCATCATCAGCGGACATGGCGTTGGCCCTAGTGCTGGAGTTTGTAGCCGCCAGCTTCGGTCACCAGCAATTGCGCGGAGGATGGGTCGCGTTCAATTTTCTGGCGCAGGCGGTAGATGTGGGTTTCGAGCGTGTGGGTGGTGACGTTGGCGTTATAGCCCCAGACCTCACGTAAAAGTGTCTCTCTGCTTACCACTTGTTGATCGGCGCGGTAGAGAAAACGCAGGATGGCCGTCTCTTTTTCGGTCAACCGCAGTTTGCCGCCCTTCTCGCTAACGAGCATCTTGGAGCTCGGGCGGAAGGTGTAATCGCCAATCTTCAACACGGCGTCATCGCTCGCCTCGTATTGACGCAAGTGCGCGCGGATGCGCGCAAGCAGGACTGAGAAGCGAAACGGTTTGCTCACATAATCATTCGCGCCGGACTCCAGACCAAGCACGGTGTCGGCGTCCGAGGTCTGACCCGTCAGCATGATGATAGGGCATTTGAACCCGTCTTTTCGCATGATTCTGACGGCTTCCCTGCCGTCCATGTCGGGAAGACCGACGTCCATGATGACGAGATCGGGGATCTCGCTCCGTGTCATGGCGAGCGCCTCGGTGGCGTTTTGAGCCTGAGTAGGCACGAACTCCTCATGCAGGGCCAACTGTTCAGCCAGGGCCCCCCGCAATTCGGAGTCATCGTCGGCGATCAGGATTTTGCGCGTCTGAGTCATGTGTCTCCCCGCCGGTTTGACTAATGCGAAGCTTCGCTTCCGGCGGGAGCTAATGTATTCTGCATCGGCGGATCGGTCAAAAGCCCCTCAGCGGGCGAAAGGGCGCAGGACGTGAAACAGCGGTCAAGAGGCTCGTCGCCAGGCCTGAAAAGCCAAGGGTTGATCCGCCGTCTGGTCGTGACGAGACGCCCTGGACAGGTGTCGGCGGGACGTCTTGAGGTTGGCCCCATCACCATATCGTGTTCACTGGGGCGCAATGGCGTCACAGTCTTCAAACGCGAGGGAGATGGAAAAACGCCTCTGGGACGTTATCGCGTGATCAGCGGTTATTGGCGAGCGGATCGGTTGCGGCGCCCAGGGGGCGCTCTGAAGGTTGATCCAATCAAGGGTCACATGGGCTGGTGCGATGATCCCCATGACGCCAATTACAATCGCCCCCTTCGCTTGCCCGCTCGCGCAGGCCATGAAGACTTGCTGCGAGCCGACGGAGTCTATGATGTCGTTTTATTGCTCGATCACAATCAACGCCCGCGTGTGCGGGGTCACGGCAGCGCGATCTTCTTTCATCTGACGCG
The DNA here is from genome assembly GCA_945903655.1 of Rhizobium sp. Q54. Lineage (GTDB taxonomy): Bacteria > Pseudomonadota > Alphaproteobacteria > Rhizobiales > Beijerinckiaceae > Terripilifer. Next base: position 8,838 of record CAMDOY010000068.1, read on the forward strand.
CGACAAAGCGGATCCCACAGCGGGCTGCGTCGCCATCTCCCATGAACATATGATCAAGCTGCTGCCGCGCCTGTCGCGCGATTGCGTGATGATCATTCGCTGACGAGAGGCGGGCGCTTGCCGAAGATGGCGGAGCCGACGCGCACATGGGTGGCGCCCAGTTGCACCGCCAGTTCGAAATCCGCGCTCATGCCCATGGAGAGAACAGGGATTGCGTTACGCTTCGCGATCTGCGCCAGCAGCGCGAAATGCGGCGAGCGTTGCTGATCCTCCGGCGGAATGCACATGAGGCCATCGATGGTGAGGCCAAGGCGCTCGCGGCAATCCCTGATGAAGGCGTCCGCGTCGGCTGGAAGCACGCCCGCCTTCTGCGGCTCGGCGCCGGTGTTCACCTCCACATAGAGTTTCGGATGTTTGCCCGCGCGCGCCATCTCGGCGGCCAGCACTTCGGCGAGCTTGATGCGGTCAAGGGTCTCGATGACGTCGAAGAGCTGCACGGCTTCGCGCGCCTTGTTGGTCTGGAGGGGACCGATGAGGTGCAATTCGAGGTCGGGATAACGCGCGCGAAGCTCCGGCCATTTGCGCTGGGCCTCCTGCACCCGGTTCTCCCCAAAGACCCGCTCGCCCGCCGCCAGCACGGGCTCGATGGCCTCGGCGGGAAAGGTCTTGGAGACGCAGACCAGCGTAATCCCAGCGGGATCGCGGTCGCAATCGTCCGCTGCGCGGGCCAGACGCTCGCGCACATCGCGGAGACCCGCCAGATCTGGGGATGCGGAGTGGGGATCCTGCGCTGTCATATGTCTTTGCTCCGCTTGGGTTTGCGTCCATAAGGCCTGCACCAGGGGCAAAGCCGTTGACCATCCCGCCGAAATGATGCTCATTGCCCCGGTTTTCAGGCATTTGAACTGAATCGGATCGATACCGCACATGCATGCCGAACGCTATAACCCCCGTGAGTCCGAACCCAAGTGGCAACAGCTTTGGGAGAGCCGTCAGACGTTCCAGAGCCGGAACGACGATCCGCGCCCCAAATACTATGTGCTGGAGATGTTTCCCTATCCGTCGGGCCGCATCCACATGGGCCATGTGCGCAACTACGCCATGGGCGATGTCGTCGCGCGCTATCGCCGCGCCAAGGGCTTCAATGTGCTGCATCCCATGGGCTGGGACGCCTTCGGCATGCCCGCCGAAAACGCGGCGCGATTGAACAAGAGCCATCCGGGAACCTGGACCTACGCCAATATCGCGACCATGCGCGGGCAGCTGAAGAGCATGGGCCTTTCGCTGGACTGGTCACGCGAGGTCGCGACCTGCGATCCCAGCTACTACAAGCACCAGCAGGCCATGTTCCTCGATTTCCTGAAGGCGGGCCTCGTCGACCGCAAGAAGTCGAAAGTGAACTGGGATCCGGTGGACCAGACCGTGCTCGCCAATGAGCAGGTCATCGACGGGCGCGGCTGGCGCTCGGGCGCATTGGTTGAGCAGCGCGAGCTGACCCAGTGGTTCCTGAAGATCACCGACTTCTCTCAGGATCTGCTCGACGCCCTCGACACCCTCGACCGCTGGCCGGAAAAGGTGCGGTTGATGCAGAAGAACTGGATCGGACGATCCGAGGGGCTTCTGGTTCGGTTCCGAATCGATGCTTCGACCGCCCCGGCGGGCGAGACGGAGCTTCAGGTTTACACCACCCGTCCCGATACGCTCTTTGGCGCCCGCTTCATGGCGGTGGCGCCGGACCACCCGCTGGCGGCCAAGGTCGCCGAGGGAAATCCGGAGCTGGCTGCCTTCATCGCAGAATGTCGGCGCATGGGCACGTCGGTGGCGACGCTGGAGACCGCCGAGAAAAGGGGCTTCGACACCGGCGTGCGCGTGGCGCATCCCTTCGATCCCGATTGGAAAATACCGGTCTACGTCGCGAATTTCGTGCTCATGGAATATGGAACCGGCGCCATCTTCGGCTGCCCCGCCCATGACCAGCGCGACCTTGATTTCGTCAACGCCTATGGGCTGGGCAATGTCCCCGTGGTCTGCCCTGAGGGACAGGATCCCGCCAGCTTCGTCGTGACCAACGTGGCCTATGACGGCGATGGACGCATGATCAATTCCCGCTTCCTCGATGGCATGACCATCGCGGCGGCGAAGGAGGAGGTCACCAAGCGGCTCGAAGCCGTTGATATCGGTGGCAAGCCTCAGGCGGCGCGGCAGGTGAACTTCCGCCTGCGCGACTGGGGCATCTCCCGCCAGCGCTACTGGGGCTGCCCGATCCCGGTGATCCATTGCGAGACCTGCGATGTTGTTCCGGCGCCGAAAGCGTCGCTGCCCATCAAGCTGCCCGAGGATGTGCAGCTCGATGTCACCGGCAACCCGCTGGACCATCACCCCACCTGGAAGCATGTCCCCTGCCCCAATTGCGGCAAGCCCGCCCGGCGCGAGACGGACACGATGGACACTTTCGTGGATTCGTCCTGGTACTTCGCCCGCTTCACCGATCCGTGGAACGAGCAGAACCCCACGGACAAGGCGGTGGCGGATCACTGGTTGCCTGTCGATCAATATATCGGCGGCATCGAGCACGCGATCCTGCATCTGCTTTATTCGCGCTTCTTCACGCGGGCGATGCAGGCGACCGGCCATCTGGGCCTGTCAGAGCCCTTCAAGGGCCTGTTCACCCAGGGCATGGTGGTCCACGAGACCTATAAGGGACCCGATGGCGAGTGGGTGCAGCCCAGCGACATCAAGATCGAGGCGGGGGCCAATGGCCGCCGCGCCACCATGCTGGAAGGCGGCGCCGAGGTCACCATTGGCTCCATCGAGAAGATGTCGAAGTCCAAGCGCAATGTGGTGGACCCCGACGACATCATCGAGACCTTCGGCGCGGACACCGCCCGCTGGTTCATGCTGTCGGATTCGCCCCCCGAACGCGATGTGATCTGGAGCGAAGAGGGTGTGCAGGGCGCCTCGCGCTATGTGCAGCAATTGTGGCGTCTGGTCGGCGAGATCGCCGGGATCGCTGCGCCGGTTGGCGCCGCTGCTCCGGCTGAGATGTCCGACAAGGCGGTGGCCATCCGTCGCCTGACCCATGGGCATCTGCAGCGGGTGCAGGAGAATATCGAGCGCCTACGCTTCAACACCGCCATCGCCGAAATCCGCAAGCTTTCCAATGCTTTGTCCGACGCCATCGGCGAGGTCGAGGAAGGCGGCGTGGACGCAGGTCTCGCCTTCGCCTTCCGCGAGGGCGGGGATGTCCTGGTCAATCTCTTCGCGCCCATGATGCCCCATCTGGCCGAGGAATGCTGGCAGGCGTTGGGCCACAGCACCGCCATCGCCGAGGCCGCCTGGCCCGTGGCCGATGCGGCGCTCGCCACCAACGACACCGTTACGCTCCCGATTCAAATCAACGGGAAGAAGCGGGCGGAGATCACGGTGGACCGGACCGCCGACAACGCAACGGTGGAGGCCGCCGTTCTGGCGCTCGATTCGGTGCAAAAGGCGCTTGAGGGTCGCACCCCCAAGAAGATCATCGTCGTGCCCCAGAGGATCGTGAATGTCGTCGCCTGAAGCTCGACATAACAACAAGGGAGCGCCCCGCACGCCGGGGCGCAACTGATTGGTCGCGGTCAAGAGTTTCGAAGCCGACCGGTTCATCGCGAGCCGGGCGCCCCATATTTATCTTTATCTCGTCCATGGCACGGATGCCGGGCTGATCAGCGAGCGCTCGCGCCTGCTGGTGAAGAGCTTCGCCTCGGACGACATGCAGCTGATCCGCATGAATGGGGACGATATCGCCAGCGACCCGCTATTGTTGATTGATGAAGCCAATTCCATGGGCCTCTTTGGGGGCAAGCGGGCGATCCTGATCTCGGCGGGCGCCAAGGCCTTTGTCGGCGCCTTGGAAAGTCTGGTGGCGGCGCCGCCGACTGATTGCCTGGTCGTGATCGAAGCGGGATCGCTCAAGAAGGACCATGCGCTGCGCAAGCTGGTCGAGCGGCTGCGGGAAGCTGCGGCCATCGAGTGCTATCCCGACAGCAAACAGGACCTGGAGCGGTTGATTGACACCGATGTGCGCGCGGCCGGGCTCAAGATCGAGCCGGACGCGAAAGCCGCGCTGGTCCAGAGCCTTGGCGGCGACCGTTTGACGACGCGCTCGGAGCTCGACAAGCTCATCACCTATGCCCATGGCGCCGGGACCATCACCCGCGAGGATGTGGATCTGCTGGTGGCCGACGCCTCCGCACTGGCGCTAGATGACGCCGTGAACGGCGCTTTCAACGGGAGCTACGAGGCGGTCGAGGACACGGCGCAGCGCTATTTCGCCACTGGCGGCGATGGCTCCGTGCTGCTCGGGGCCGCCATCCGTCACGCGCTGGTGCTGCATCGCATGTGTCTGGACGCGGACAAGGGTGCCAACGCCGAAAGCCTGCCGATGAAATACGGCAGGTTTGGACCGGGCGCCAAGATGATGATTTCTCAGATGAGAAACTGGAACTCCGCCAAGGTCGAGCGGGCCATAGCCACGCTCGCCGATGGGGTTCAGAAGACGCGGCGG
>CAMDOY010000069.1 GCA_945903655.1 Rhizobium sp. Q54
ATGGGCAAGATCATGCTTCAGGCGCACCGAGCCGCCGCTGCCTGCGGACAGGGTGATGCGTCCGGTGGCGGGATCATATTCAGCCAGGGCTGCGCGGGGCTCCATGGGCACGCCTGCGACGCGCTGCACCCAGGTGTCGAGCTTCACCACATGGGCGGCGCTGGCGAAGGCGGCGTCCGTCGCTGCGCGGTCTCCCACTTCCGCATGGACGCAAACGTTTGATTCCGCGTCATCCCAGAGCTTCGGTGCGTCGGGCGCGGCCGTGTCCCAAGTGTTGGTGACGGAGGGCAGGATGTCGTAGTCCACGACCACGGCTTCCGCCGCATCCTTGGCGAGGGCGACCGAGGTCGCCACGATCAGGGCGACGATCTCGCCGACATGGCGCACCTTTTCAGCGGCCATGGGGAAATGCGGCGCGGTGAACACCGGCGTCCCGTCGGGATTCTCGATGGCGATATCGGCGGGATGCAGCGCCCAGACATGGTGAGGCAGCGGCTTCAACCCATCGGCCTGCTGGTCTGCGCCGGTCAAAACGGCCTTCACCCCCGGCATCGACAGGGCCGCCGAGGCGTTGATGGAGTTGATGCGCGCATGGGCATGGGGCGAGCGCAGAAAGAAGGCATGGAGCTGGCCCGGCGCGCGGAAATCATCGCTGAAGGAGCCCCGTCCGGTCACCAGGCGAAGGTCTTCCTTGCGGGCGACCGCAGCGCCGATTCCGGTGATCTTGGTGGTGGCGTTCATGCTCAGGCGTTCCGCGAGGGGGTGGAGGGGTGGAGGCAGGCCTGCACGGCGCGACGAACCATTTCGCCGATGACATGGGCGCGGTATTCGCTGCTTGCGAAGAGATCGGCGTTAAGATCGCCATAGGCTGGCGTAACGCCTGCCAGAGCATCAAGCGACAAGCTCTTCGACAGCGCCGTCTCAAAGGCGGGCACGCGGAACACATGGGAAGCGGCGCCGGTCACGGCCACGCGCACGCCTTCTGCGGTTTCCGCCACAAAGGCGCCGACCACGGCGTAGCGTGAAGCCGGATGACGGTATTTGGCGTAGGCTGCGCGCTTAGGAACGGGAAAGCGCACCGCCGTGATGATTTCGCCCGCTTCGAGCGCGGTTTCGAAAAGGCCCGTGAAGAAGTCGTCAGCCGCGATTTCCCTGCGGTTGGTCACCACTGTGGCGCCAAGCCCCAAGAGGGCGGCGGGATAATCCGCAGCAGGGTCCGCATTGGCGACAGACCCGCCAATGGCGCCGCGATTGCGCACAAGGGGATCGCCGATGCCTTCCGCCAGTTCAGCCAGCGCGGGAATGGCGGCGCGCACCACGGAGGAGCTCAGCACCGACACGTGCCGCGCCCGCGCGCCGATCACCAGCGCCCCATGCTCCATTCTGATCTCGTCGAGCCCGGCGACGCCGCCAAGATCGACAATCGCCGACCAGCGCGACAGGCGCTGCTTCATGGCGGGCAAAAGGCTCATGCCGCCGGACATGGGCTTTGCGTCGGGCTCAGTCGCCAGCAAGCGCGAGGCTTCGTCGATGGTGGCGGGGCGGAGATAGTGAAAGTCATACATGACCGCTCACGCCCCCTTCATGGCGGATGCGCCGGCTTGAATGGCCTTCACGATGTTGTGGTAGCCCGTGCAGCGGCAGATGTTTCCCTCGAGTTCACGGCGTACCAGGCGCTCATCGAGATCATGCCCCTTGCGGCGCACCATATCGAGGGCCGACATGATCATGCCAGGCGTGCAGAACCCGCATTGAAGCCCATGATGTTCGCGAAAGGCCGCCTGCATGGGATGCAGCGCATCGCCAGTCGCCAAGCCTTCGATCGTCAATACCTCCGCGCCTTGACAGGCCACCGCAAGCACCGTGCAGGACTTCACGCCGACGCCATCCAGATGCACCGTGCAACAACCGCATTGGGTGGTGTCGCAACCCACATGGGTGCCGGTCATCTCGAGATGGTTGCGCAGGAACTCGGCGAGCAGGGTGCGCGCCTCCACCTCGGCGCTCACCACAGTCCCATTCACGGTCATTGTCACTAGGGGCATGAATATCCTCGTCGCCAGGCGGGCCACGGCGCTCTCGCCCTGGCCCAGATGCGCCTTTCAGATGCCAAAAAGCCTGCGCGCCGTTCCGCCAGCGATGGCGGCGCGGGACGCCTCGTCGAAATTGCAGGAGTTGAGGAACTCGACCGGATTGGATTCGCCGATGGCGAAGGGCTGATCCGTCCCCAGAACGATCTTGTCCGCGCCAGCGATATCCGCGACGAAGCGGATCGTCGCGGGGTCATAGACCACCGTGTCGAAATAGAGCTTCTTGAAACCCTCATAGGGGTCCGCGTTATCCGCAGGGGCGGTCTCGAAACTGCGGCGCAGACGCCCCAGCGCCATCGGCAGCGCGGCGCCGCCATGGGAGAGGATGAGATTGGCGCCGGGATAGCGCAAAAGGTGGCCGGAATAGAGCAGACGCGCAACCGCTATGCTCGTATCTGTCAGGCGGCCAATGGCGCTGACGAGGCCATAGGCCTTCAAACGATCATCACGGGCGCCGAAGGTCGGATGCACGAAGAGCGTCGCCTTGCGCTCCGAGGCCATTTCCCAGAAGGGATCGAGGTCGGGATCATCGAGCACGCCGGTGGCGCCCTTGGGCTGGGTGCCGATCATGGCGCCGTGGAAGCCTGCATCAAGCGCCTCGCCCAGCACCTTGGCGGCTAGCTTGCCATTTTGCATGGGCACAGTGGCGAGCGGCACGAAGAAGGGGTAATCGCGCACGCCCTTCAACATATGCTCATTCAGGAAGCGGCTCCAGTCCGCGCCCTCTTCGGCGGGAATGTCGTAGCCGAACATATCGAGCCAGCCGCCAACGACCTGCTTGTCGATGTGCTTGTCGGACAGCCATTTGCGGCGACCCTCCCCATCGCGCATGCCCTTGGGGATCGGACGCTTCGCCTCGTTCTGCGCGAAGGCGAAACGCACGGCCTCGCCATCCACCATCATCTTGACGGAGGGAAACTGGCCGGAGTGCTTGGTCAAATCTTCAATGATGGAGGGCGGAACATAATGGGCATGGGCGTCGACGATCACTGGGCGTCTCCCGGTCTCAACTGAGTGAGTCAGATCTTCATTTCATCAAAAACACGCTGCGCCTCGGCGGTCGCATGGTTGCCCATGGGCACCCCGCAATAGACCGATTGCTGCAGGATGATCTCCTTGATGTCGTCCTTGGTGAAACCGGCGCGCATGGCGGCGCCCACATGCAGGCGGAACTCCTCCCAGCGGCCCAGCGCCATCATGGTGGAGAGCACCATGTAGCGGCGCGTCTTCTGGTCGATGGCCGGACGGGTCCAGATTTCCTTCCACACATAGCGCGTGATGAAGTTCTGAAACTCCGAATTGAAGTCGTTCAGATTGGCGAGGCTGCGGTCGACCCAATCGTCGCCGAGCACCTGGCGGCGGGACTCCAGCCCCTCTTCGTAATCATTGCTCATGGCTTGTTTCTGCCCTTGATGCGGAGGCTGCGCCCCTTCTCTGCATGGAGAGAATAGGTGGCTGATCGGCGCTCACAACTTCGTATCGGGCAAGGGGCTTTGAGTTTTTGTCATCCGCCAGGGCGGCGCTTACCCCAGACTGGACAGATGCGGTCGGAACGCTCGCTGCACTTCCCGCTCCAGCCAGACCAGAAACTGCCGGATCTTGCGGTTGGGCTCGGCGCCCGCGCGCCAGACCGCATAATAGGCTTCGCTGGGAATGGCGGGTCCAAGAAGGGCTGTCAATCGTCCCGCCTCGATATCCTGAGACAGGATCGGCAACTGCCCCAGCGCCACCCCAACGCCATCGGCGGCCGCCTGATACATGAGCACCGAGTTGGAGAACGCGATAGTCTCGCAGGCTCCCAACGGAAAATCGCTCCTGCCCCTGGCTTTCAGCCAGATCGCCCAGTCATCCGGTCGATTTCGAGAGAGGAGCAGCGGGACGTCGCGCAGTCCGTCGATGATGGTGATCTTCTTCGCAGCCTTCACCCACTGGCCGCCGCAGATGGGCTGCACGAAGCTCTCGAACAGCAACCGCGCCTCGGTTCCCGGCCATGAGCCCGACCCAAGCTGGATGGAGACGTCCACATCCGCCCGGCTGAAATCAGCGGGGGCGAAACCGGTCTCGATGCTCAGGTGAATGGAGGGGTGCTGGGCGCGGAACTGCGGCAGGCGGGGGATGAGGAAGCGCATGCCGAAGGTTGAGAGCACCCGGATGCGCAGGGGCGTTGAGACCCGGGATTCCTGGATTGCCTGGGTGGCGGAGGTGATCAGGTCGAAGGCGGGGGCCACCTCGTTGAAATAGGCTTTGCCAGGGTCGGTCAAGACGTTGGAATGGACGCCCCTGTGGAACAGCCGCGCATCAAGAAAGGCTTCAAGAACAGCGATTTGGCGACTAACAGCGGAGGGCGTGACCCCCAGGGCCTCGGCTGCGGCGGTAAAGTTGCCCACCTTGGCCGCAGTAACGAATACGTGGAGGGGATTGAGAGGTGGAACGCTTCGGCTCACAGAAACGTCCCCCCAATGAGTTATTCTCATACCCAGCTAACCATAACGAAGTTGCGAGTCAAGAACCAAACCCCGATCCTTCCCATAGGGTGGAAACGCGCGCTTGGGAGGCGCTCAGAGGTGGACGACCTTCTCGCACGGGCGGAAATGCTGCCGCAACTTCTTGCCGCAACCCCCTATCTCCAGCACCGTGGCCGCTTGGCCAATGGAGCCTTTCTCATGGAGATCGGCGACGTACCTTTCCATGCGGAACTGCGCGATGGCGCCCTGGTTCACTTCTCGCGCGGCCCGGCCCTGATGCGGCCCTGGCGCTTCGCACTGCGGGGGGATGCGCAGGCCTGGGAGTGCTTCTGGCTGCCCTGCCCGCCGCCGGATTTCCATGATATTCTGGCCCTGACCAAGTTCAAGCGCTTCAAACTTGAAGGCGATATCTATCCCTTCCTGAGCAACCTGCTCTTCTTCAAGGATCTCTTCGCCCTGCCCCGCAGCGTGGGGAGCGCTCCATGACCTCGGCGCTTGAACCCATCATCGGCCGTTATCTCACCCTCGACCTTGGCGGCTCGCAGCATCGTATCTATTTCGAGGAGGCGGGCGCCGGGATCCCGCTTCTGTGCCTTCATACGGGTGGCGCCGACACGCGCCAGTACCGACACTTGATGCTGGACGAGGCGATCACCTCCCGCTTCCGCGTCATCGCCTTCGATATGCCGTTCCATGGCAAATCGACGCCGCCGGACGGGTGGCATCTGGAGGAATACAAGCTCACGCTGGACAGCTACACGCAGGCTATTCTGGCTTTTTCAGCAGCGCTGGAACTGGATCGCCCCATTCTGCTGGGTTGCTCTATTGGCGGGCGCATCGTGCTGCATCTGGCGATGTCTCACCCGCAGGCCTTTCGCGCCATGGTCGGGATCGCCTGCGCCGTCTCGACCACGCCCTGGTATGACACCCAATGGCTGCATCGGCCTGATGTGAACGGCGGTGAAATCTGCGCGGGCATCGTGTCCGGCCTCATGTCGCCAGCAAGCCCTGAGGCGCGGCGGCAGGAGACGCTGTGGTCCTATATGCAGAGCGGGCCGGGGGTCTTCAAAGGCGATCTATTCTTCTATCGCCAGAGCCAGGGCCTCAGCGAAGGCGTCGCCAGCATCGACACGCAGGCCTGTCCGCTCTTCCTCATGTCGGGAAACTACGACTTTTCCTGCACTCGCGAGGACATGACGCGCACGGCGGACATGATCCCCGGCGCGCGGCTCATTCCGATGGAGGGCGTCGGGCATTTTCCCATGAGTGAAAATCCCGACCTCTTCGCCAGCTATCTCCAGCCCGTGCTGGACGAGATCATTTCCCGCTGAGTACAATGAACCAAAGCGTCGCAAACACGCTGCATAGGAGAGGAAACCATGAGGCTGCTTGAAAAGGCCCGTATCTGCGGGGCCCTGACGCTGGGCTTTCTGGCCGCCGCAAGCTATGTCCGCCCGGCGCATGCGCAATCATCCGTCGAGGCCTTCTACAAGGGCAAGATTCTGGACCTGTATATCGGCTTCACCTCCGGCGGGACCTACGACACCTATTCGCGGCTGGTCGCCCAGTTCATGGGGGATCACATCCCCGGCAAACCCAAAATCGTGCCCAAGCAAATGGTGGGCGCAGGTTCGCGCGCCGCCGCCACCCATATTTTCAACATAGCGCCGAAGGATGGCACGCAACTGGCCACCGCCGATCAGGCGCTGGCCATGCAGCAGGTGCTAAACGATCCCGGCATTCAGTTCGACGCCAACAAGTTCGTCTGGATCGGCAACCCCATCGCCGACAACAACACCATGGCGGCATGGACCGCGTCGGGCGCGACCAGCATCGACGAGGCGAAGAAGCGCGAGTTCGTGGTTGGCGCCAATGGCATCACCGCATCCGCCCAATACCCGCAAGCCATGAATGTGCTGCTTGGGACGAAGTTCAAGATCATCACCGGCTATCCCGGCGGCACGGACATCAACCAGGCCATGCAGCGCGGCGAGGTGGCGATTCGCGGCCAGAATTCCTGGTCCTCCTGGAAGTCCCAGCACATGGACTGGATCAAGGCGAAGCAGATCACCATTCTGGTCCAGATCGGCCTGACCAAGGACAAGGAATTGCCGGATGTTCCCTTGCTGTTGGACCTCGCCACAGCGCCCGATGATCGCGCCGCCCTGAAGCTGCTCTCGGCGCCCACGGCGATTGGCCGACCGATCTTCACCACGCCGGGCGTTCCGCAGGAACGGGTTGAGGCTCTGCGCGCCGCCTTCAACGCAACGATGAAAGATCCCGCCTTTCTGGCGACGGCGGCCAAGGCCAATATGGATCTGAACCCGGTGAGGGGCGAGGAATTGCAGCGCATCGTCGCCGATCTCTTCGCCACCCCGCCCTCAGCAGTGCAGCGGCTCAAGGAAATCCTCGCGCCGCTGGAAGCGGGCCGATAGGTCGGCCCGCAGCCTTATCAGCTTTCCACTGACCGCACGGAAGTCTCAGGCGTCAGACCACCGCGACGCCGCGCAAGGGTTTGCGCGCCGTTCTTCTCCCATTCGCCCGCCGCGGCGTTCTGCGCGAACTCTTCCCAGACATCGTTCCAGTCGCCCAGCGCATAGCCATGCCAGGGCGCCTGCAGGGTGATCGGAGGAAGCTTCAGCTTGTTCCACAGCTCCTGCGCGCGCTCCATATAGGGTTTGGCGGGGAGGGCGATGGGGGGCATGACATGCTTCAGCGTGGCGTCGATCAGCAGGGTGGAATTGGCCGTGCGCGGATCCGCCTTGCCGCCGCCCTTGCGATCAGAACTCGGCCCATGACCGGGAGAGCGGAAGGGCACCACCAGCACGTCCTCGATGGGGTTCGACCGATAGGCCATGGACCAGAAGACCGCATTGGCGTTGTTGGGATCGACGTCTTCGCTGACCGCGATGACGATCTTGCCGCAATCGGCGATGCGCGAGGACGCCGCCTGCAGCCCGCGCCAGACTTCGGTTCGGGGCGCGCTGGCGGAAAATTGCAGGAAGATGAGCGGGCGCAGATTGCTCAGCACCTCATGCATCACCACGCGCTTGATGCCCTTGACCGCGATCTGATCGCGTAGGTGGCCCAGAAACAAGGGCTCCAGCGCCACCTTGCGCATGACGCTCGATTCGCTTGGGGTCACCTGGCTGATGATGGAGGCGAAGACCGGATTGCGCCGATGGGTGATCGCGGTCACCTCCATCGACATGTTGAAATCTTCCAGCGCTACATAGCCGGTGCTCTCGCCAAAGGGGCCTTCGGGCTCGAGCAATTCGGTGCTGATGAAACCCTCGATCACTATTTCGGCGTTGGCGGGCACCAACAGATCGACGGTCTTCGCCTGCACCATCTCGATGGGCTGACCGGCCAGCGCGCCAGCAACCGTCGCTTCATCGAAATCAACCGGCAGGCGCTGCGGGCCAGTGTAGCAACAGACCGGCGCTGCGCCGACGACAATGGCGACCGGCATGGGCTTGCCCATGGCCTGATACTTGAGCCAGTTCTGATAGCCGCCGGAGCCGCCGATGCGCGAGGCCATGCGCACGCCTAGGCGGTTCGTGCTCTTCAGCGCCGCCCGGTTCGTCGACATATTGGCGACGCCATTATCGGGGTTTTTGGTGACGCACAGGGTCGCCGTCAAGGTCGGCGCGGCGTCAAAGCCCGGTGTCGAAACAGGCACAGGCAAGAGCGCCAGGCCGCCGCCGGGTTTCGTCAGATCGGCGCCGGTGATGACGACTTCCTGACACATACCCTTTTCCACGACGGCGGGGGGAATGGGCTTGGCGATGGCGTCAATCCAGGCTTGGCTGATCTCGGACGTCGGGCGCCCCATGCCCATGGCATAGATGTCGGGCGAGGCGGCAAGCGCGCCGACCACCACAGGCATGTCATATTTCTTGCCTGCGGAGTCGTGCACGTTAGTGAACAGGAACGCGCGCCGCTGATCTTCATGCAGCCCGCCTACGAACTGGCAGCGCACGAGGGGGTGAAGCTCCGTATCCTTGTTGATGGGCTCATCGACCCGCACGAGAAGACCCCGCTTCTCCAACTCGGCGAGATGGCTCTGCAAATCGAGGCTTACGGACAGTTTGTTGGCGTCAGACATCTTGGAAAAATCCTCTTGATCTCAGCGGGAGGCGGCCAGGCGCGCCCTGTCTTCTGCCAGACCGGCTGCAAAGCGCTTGCGCGCGGCCTCCCCATGCACCAACGCATAGTCGAGTTCCGGCTTGATGCTCGGTTGCACAAAAAGGGTGGCGAAGCGCGGTCCCGGGGCCTCCATGAAGGCGGGCAGTTCCTGCGCCATGGTCGCGACATCCCGAAATTCGGTCACGGTCTTGTAGCCCGCGGACCTTGCGAAACCGGCGAAGGAGACCACATCGCGTCCGGGAATGGGATGCTCGCCATTGGCCTCGTAGCAGCCATTATAGCCCACGAAATGCGTTAGGTTCTCCGGCGCTACATTGGCGATGGTAACCAGCGTGCCCAGATTCATCAGCAGGCTACCGTCGCCATCGAGCACTATGATGCGCTTGTCCGGCAAGCCGATGGCGAAGCCCAGCGCATTGGTGGCCGCCTGGCCCATGGCGCCCACCGCCAGAAAATTGAGGGGATGGGGCGAAACTTCCAGCCACTCGAAGGCTGACGAATAAACCGCCACCACCAGCGCATCACCACGCAATTTGGCGATTTCCGCAAGAGCCTGCGCACGAACCATCATGGACGCACCCGTGTGCCGAAGAGAATGACGACTGGCCGCGAGACCTCATAGGCTCGATTGATGGCCGTTGTGATCTTGGGAATATCGGCGTCCGTCTCGATCACGAGATGGTCCACCTCCATGGCGCGCAATACCGGCTCCACCACGCGCACCGAATATTTCTTCGATTGCTCCGTGGGCACGCCGGGCTCCTTGCCCAAAAGGCCCACGAGCATGCAGACCGGGTGCTTGTATTCCACCGCGATGCCGCGCACGGCGTTCAGCGAGTCAAAGAGCCCAGTTTGCTGCATGGACATGATGGCGCGGTGATCGCAATAGGACAGCGCCGAGCAGATCGTAATGCCTTCGTCCTCCTTGCAGACCCTGATCAGCCGAAGCTCCTCGTCACGCGATAGCGGCCACAAGAGGCCCGCGCTCGTGGTGATGTCCGGTAATGCAACGACGGTTCGCACCTGCGCCTGCTTGATGGCGGCGATGATGCTGCTGCCGCTGAGTTGCGACCGGGCTATGGCTTGTTCCACAAATAACTCCCTGTCGATCTGGGCGAACCCTATTCAAAGGCCGGCTTTCTTCGCCAGTTCGCGCCACTTTTCGAAATCCTCGCGCACATAGGAGGCGAAACCCTCGGGCGATCTGGTCTCGACGACAATCGCCTGATTGAAGAGCGTTGTGCGAATTTCTGGTTCCGTCAGGATCTCATTCATCGCGGCGTTCAGTTTGCTCACGATGGGCGCTGGCACGTTCGCAGGCGCGATCACGCCAATCCACAGGGAGGCTTCGTAGCCGGGCAAGCCGGATTCCGACAGCGTCGGAATGTCCGGAAATTCCGGAACCCGCTTCGCAGTCGTAACGCCCAGGGCGTTCAATTTGCCATCACGGATATATTGGTGGGTCGTCGTCAGAATGCCGAACTGGGAATCGATGCGCCCGCCCAGCACATCGACGACCGCCTGGGTGGAGCTCTTGTAGGGCACCTGGATGAGTTTGATCCCAGACATATTGGCCAGAAGTTCAGCGGCGAGCCGGGCGAGGCTGGCTTCGCCAACCGAGGAATAGGTCAGGGTGTCGGGCTTTTGCTTCGCCAGCGCGATGAATTCACCGACGGTCTTCACGGGCACGCCGGGATGCGTGACCAGAACATAGGGCGAGATGCCGACCATGGAGACCAGCGTAAAATCCTTTTGCGCATCATAACCTATTTTGGGATTGAGGATCGGCCCTGTGACAAGGGTGGTCGATGTCGCGATGCCCAGCGTATAGCCATCTGGCGCAGCCTTGGCGATTTCGCGCGTGCCTGTCGCCCCGCTGGCGCCATCACGGTTCAGCACCACGACGGTTTGCTTGAAACGCTCCTGCAACTTGCCGCCGATCAGTCTGGCGACCGTATCCGCAGCTGCTCCGGGGGGCAGGGGAACGATGATCTGCATCTGGCGACTTGGCCAGGGCGCCTCCTGCGCGAGGGTCGATGAAACGCCGATCAAGGCGCCAATCCCAACTAAAAAGCCCATTGCCCAGAGGCTTCTCATGGTCTCCACCCTTTCACTTGAAAATTTGAAGAAAGGCTATGACCGGCACTCCCGCCCGGCAATGAACAATTTTTCAGGAGGCTATGAGTTTTAAGAATGCATCATTGACCGAAACGTCCGATTGTAGCTATCGGGGATGATGTTCATTTCATTAAGGCGAGGCTTGCAAAGCCAATTGGTCTGATTGGTTCTTCCCGACAGCGTGAATGTAAATTTCTCAGAATTAGTCAGGTCGTGTCCCCCCACGTGGTGTAGCAGGACGGTAGCCAGTCGCCCGCGAAGCGCGCTCCCCATAGCGCCGTAGCGAGCTTGCGGCTGGCGGTGGTCATCGGCGGCTCGCTCGGTCAAGCTGGGTTGTGGACACAAACACAACCAAGGATCCTCCGATGCCCGACCCCTGCGGGATGTGACACACGGCGGTGACACATGGCTCTGGCATGTGTAACGCCGCGTGCGCCCGTGATCGCTAGCAAGTTGCTGGGATTTAAGGGAGATTCAGATTGGGCGCAAATGTGGTAGCGAAGGAGGGACTCGAACCCCCGACACAAGGATTATGATTCCTCTGCTCTAGCCAGCTGAGCTACTCCGCCCCCTGCGCCGCCGGACACGCCGGAGCCACAAGGCACCGACGCGATATAGGGTGGGGGTGGGTGCAGTGTCAAGCCGCGTTTGGGGCCGATGGGTCCTCGCTGGCGCAGCGGGCTCACAATCCTGGCCTGCGTGGTCAAAGGACCGTGATTCGTGCGTTTTCCTCCGCTCGCCCCGTGACCCCCGGCGGCGCGCGGTGTAGAAGGGCCTCACCATCAGGGAGGCCCCGCAGGGGGCGTGACGCATGAAATCTTGGACCCGAGCCGCCGCAAGCCTGTTTTTGGCCACTTTCGCCTTGGGCGCGGCGCAGGCGCAGGAACCCTTTTACAAGGGCAAGACCGTTGAATTGATCATTGGCTATCCCACGGGCGGCAGCAATGACGTCTATGCGCGCCTGCTTTCCAGCCATCTGGGCAAGCATATTCCCGGCAATCCCACCGTCATCGCCCGCAACATGCCGGGCGCAGGCAGTTTCCTGGCCGCCAACCACATGACCGCCGTCGCCCCCAAGGACGGCACCTCCATCGCCATCTGCGCCCCCACCATCGCGCTGGACGAGAAGCTTGGCACTCAGGGCGTGCGCTTCAAGACCGCGCAGATGAACTGGATTGGCCGCATCTCGCCGCTGATCAATATCGTGATGATCTGGAAGACCTCGCCGGTGAAGACCGTGGCGGACGCCCAGAAGACCGAAGTCACCCTGGCGGGCACGGGCGTGGGCTCCACCGTGTCCATCTATCCCACCGTCATGAACAACATGTTCGGCACCAAGTACAAGCTGATCATGGGCTACAAGGGCTCCAGCGAGGCCATGCTGGCGCTGGAGCGCGGCGAGGTTCAGGGACATTCCACCGCCTGGGAGGCCCTCAAGACCGCCCACCCCAGCTGGAAGCCCGATGGCGATGTGACCATTCCCGTGCAGTTCGCCATCAAGCCCCATCCCGAGCTGCCTGATGTGCCCACGGCCATGCAATTCGCCCGCACGCCCGATGAGAAGCGCGTGCTGGAAGCCATCCTCAACGCCACAGAAGTCGGCACCGCCTTCTTCACCACCCCCGGCGCCCCCGCCGAGCGCGTGACCCTGCTGCGCCGCGCCTTCGATGCGACCATGCAGGATCCCGAGTTCAAGGCCGATGTGGAGAAGATGCGCGTCAGCCTCGCGCCGATGAAGGGCGAGGATCTGCAGACCCTCGTGTCCAAGGTCAGCGATCTGCCCGCCGACGTCACCGAAATGGTGCGCAAGGTCTATCAGCAGTAAGGCTCAAGCCTCCCGCGCTTCACGCGCGGGAGGCGCAAAGGCTGGCTCCGGGCCTCCTCATTGACGCGCCCAGCCCTCTCCCCTAGCGTTCACCCCAACGAAGGGCGCTCCGCGCCTATTGCAATGAAGAAAGGGCGCTCCGCGCCCATGGGGGAGTATGCGCGTGTTTCTCTACGATCACTGGTATATTGCGAGCTTGCGGAGCGCCGTCACGGACAAGCCCCGGCGCGTCCTGATCCTGGGCCGTCCGGTGCTGCTCTACCGCGCGCCCGATGGCGCGGTGGTGGCCCTTGAGGATCGCTGCCCCCATCGGGACGTGCCGCTCTCCATGGGCTCCGTACAGCCCGATGGATCCATCCAGTGCCTCTACCACGGCATGCGCTTTGATCGTGGCGGCGCCTGCATCTTCATCCCCGAGGAGACCCGCGTGGTGTCCGGCGCGCAGGTCCGCAGTTTTCCGGTGGTGGAGAAATGCGAATGGGTCTGGATCTTCATGGGCGATCCCGCCCGCGCCGACGCCGCGCTCATTCCGGAATATCCCTGGTTTTCGAAGCCCGGCTTCAAG
>CAMDOY010000070.1 GCA_945903655.1 Rhizobium sp. Q54
CTGCAACGCCCTGTGCGCCCTGCCGATCAACAACCAACGCCTCAAGGCCTAAGCCTTGAGCCGCAACGGAGGGGGGCTCCCCCTCCGAACTCTCGTTTTATGAATGAGGCCGCTCGCGTGACTTACTGGGTGCCTTCCAGTTTCAGGATGCGCAGGAAGTTGGCCCATTTCTTCGTCTCCGACGAAACGAAGGCGTTGATCTGCTCCACTGAGCCGCCGTCATTCACGACAAGACCCATGTTGGTGATGCGATCCTGAACCGATTTGTCGGCCATGATCTTGCGCATCTCCGTTTGCAGGCGCTCGACAATGGGGCGCGGGGTCTTCGCATTGGTCAAAAGAATATGCCAAGATTCCAGTTCGAAGCCGGGCATGTTGCCGACTTCCGCAACCGGCTTCACGTTCGGGAGCACCGGAAGCTCCTTGCTGGACCCAACAGCGAGGGCCCGAAGCTTGCCATCGTTGATCAAGCCCAGCGCCGCGCCAATCTCGGTAAAGCCTGCGGCCACATGACCCGACATGATGTCCTGCACCGCCTGAGGGGTGCTTGTGTATGGCACATGCATGATTTCAACGTTATTCTGCAGTTTCAGCATTTCCATGGACACATGCTGCACCGCGCCGGGCCCAAGGGAGGCGTAGGACAGGGGATTGCCCGCAGCCTGGCGCTTCTTCGCCAGCGCGATGAATTCCGGCACGGAACTCACGCCCAACCCGGCGCCGACCGCCAGAACGAACGGCGACTTGGCGTAGAGCGCGATGGGCATGAAATCCTTGTCGGCGTCATAGGGCACCGACTTCTTCAAGATGGGATTGCTGGTCAGCACGCTCGCAGCCGCCACGCCCAGGGTGTAGCCATCAGGCTCCGACTTCGAGACCGCCACCGCGCCCAGGGTGAGCGAGGCGCCGGGACGATTCTCGACGACGACCGGGCGTCCGAGCGCCTGCTGGAGCCGCTCGGCATAGATGCGGGAGATCAGGTCCATGCCCGTGCCCGCAGCGAGCGGGACTACGAGCGTAATGTTCTGGGATGGCCAGTTCTGCTGGGCTTGTACGGGCGCGCTGGCCATGCCGAAAACCGCCGCCACGACCGCACCAGCCAAAAGGATCGACTTCATTTCAAGCTCCCTCACCAAACATTCTGCAGGGCCTGGCCGCCCAATTGGTGGCGAAAGCAATCAGCTGGCGCTTTCGCCATAATCCAGGGTGGCCACAATTCCCCAAAACCATGGAAAAATCAAAGCCCGCGCCCGCCAAGGGTCGGAATTTTCAAATTTTTGAACCAGGAACGCCAGCAAGCCCCGGCGAAGGGGGCGGCGGCGGACAGCAAAGAACACAATTTAACGCAAGAAAACAATGATTTGAAAAAATCCAACACCATAAAAAAGCCTCTCTGCCTTAGGGCCTCACCGGACAGATCCCGCTGAAGAGCCTTCAGCCTACCCTGATTCATCCCGACCTGGTGATTGAAACGCTGGCTATGGCGGCCCCCAGATCCCGAGGCGCCGCCGCATTTTCATACCCCGAAAGATTCTTCGAAAACATTAATCCGGGAGCCCTCAGGGCGCACCGCGACACAGAACAGGATTGAAAGACGTCGCCAGCAAATCTTTCCCAAACCACAGCAACACCTTTCGCCGGGGCCAGGCGTTGACACACGTTGGCTTCTCTCCCATAAATTAAAAACAAGATTGATCACTTCAGGCTTTTCTCCAAGCGAGCCTGCATCTCTGATCAATAGCAAAAAGATGCCTACCCCTTCGCTAAGCCGCGTCGAGAGGTGGTCGCAACAAGGGAGTGGTTGATCCGATTATGGTTGCTTTGCAAACCTGTTTTTATCTGCGCCAGACACCTGCCTCAGGTTGCGCTCAAGTTGCGCCCACGGCCACTGGCGAATCCACCCGCGCATTCAGGCATTGCTAAGGCCGCATCTGACGATTCAATCGTCTTTTGGCGGAATGCTGGAGGCGAGCTCATCTGCGCCATAAACCATAGCCCAACCCCTTGCATGAACTGAAGACGAGACGCCCAAGCGCCCCCTTCTCACCGTAAGAGAGACGTCATGACCCGCAAATTCTTTTTCTTCTCTGAAATGGGTTACAACGCCTTCCCCGAGGACGAGGCGAAAAAGCATGGCTTCACCTCCCTCATGTTTCCCAACAGCCTGTTTGACGCGCCCACGGCGGCGGACCTTTGGCAGATGTATCTGCGCGAGCATGAATTCGCCTCCGATTGCGGCTTTGATGGATCCGTTTGCAACGAGCACCACAACAACGTTCTTTCGATGCAGGAAAGCGTCAATATTTCTGCGGCTGTCCTCACACAGCGCATCAAGGGCATGGTGGCGCTGATCGGCAATCCCCTGCCCATACATGACAACCCCGTTCGCGTGGCCGAAGAGATCGCCATGCTCGATCTCATTTCGGGTGGCCGGATCATTTCCGGCTTTGTCCGCGGCACGGGCGTCGAGCAACTCTCCACAAACGCCAATCCCGCCTATAACCGCGAGCGTTTCGAGGAGGCGTTCCAGCTGATCAAGAAGGCATGGACGGTGCCCGGCCCCTTCCGCTGGGAGGGAAAGCATTACCATTTGCGCGTGGTCAATCCCTGGCAGCTCCCCTTGCAAAAGCCCCATCCAGCCATCTGGGCGGGCGGCATCCTGTCGCCGGAGACCATTCGTTGGGCGGCCAAGAACCGCATCACCTATCTCGTGCTTGGCAGCGCGCTCGACGCCACCTCATCCTGCCGGGAGATTTATCACGCGGTGGCAAAGGAGGACGGTTGGACGCCGACCTCAGACCATCTTGGCTATCTCATTCACACCTGCGTCATGGATACGGATGAGGAAGCCTTTGAAATGGGCAAATACCATTACGGCGGCACCTCATCCATCGGTCGCAATCGCGGCGAGCCTGTCGCAGGCGGCCTTTCGCAGGGGACGGGCTCGGGCGGCGCAACCAGCAGCGGGCCTCACCCCGAATGGGCCGCGCCGCCCGGCTATATCAGCAAGCAAGCCCGCACAAGCACCATGGCGAAGGAAAGACGAGCCTCGGAAGGCAGCTATGACACGGCGGTGCGCGATGGGCTGATCGTGACAGGCAGTCCGAAAACCGTGATCCAGAAATTCAAGCACATCATTGACCGCACGGACCCCGGCTATCTCACCTTCTGGGCGCGGGAGGGACGCAAACCCCATGACGCAACCATGCGTGGCATCGAGTTGCTCGGCAAAGACGTCATACCCGAATTGCGCGAGCACAAGTCCGCCCTGTTGACCGGCAAGGAAGTCACGCCATGGCCCATGTGACCACCCATAGCACAGAGATCTCCGCTATCGCCGGGATCGACTGCGAAGTGCGGCGCGGCGGCAAGGGCGCGCCTCTGCTGTTTGTTCACGGGGAATTTGGTCTGCCGGGATGGACGCAGTCCTGTGCGGCGCTCGCTGAACATTTCGACGTGATCGCGCCCTCATTGCCGGGATATGGTGGATCTACGCGACCGGACTGGATCATGGGCGTTCGTGATCTCGCCGCCTGGATTACATGGTTTGCGCGCGACATGAACATACCCACGCCGGTGAATGTCATAGGCCTATCGATGGGCGGATGGGCGCTGGCTGAAATAGCAACCGTAGCGCCGGAGTTCGCCCGAAAGATGCTGCTCTGCGGCCCCATGGGCCTAAAGCCGGAAAAGGGCGAAATTTTCGACTATTTTCTGGAATCGGGCGTGACGGGCCTGCGCCGTTCCTTTCACAAGCCGCAGGAATCTCCGGAATTCCTTCATTACTGGGGCGGCGAACCGTCCCCGGACGATATCGACCTGATTGATCAAAATCGTGAAATGACCTGCAGGATCGCATGGAAACCATGGATGCACAGCTTGACCCTGAGGCCTCTGCTGAAGGGTGTCAGAACGCCAACCCTGATCGTTCAGGGCGCAGAAGACGCCATCACGCCGCTCAACTGTGGGGAGCTTTATCGGGACGCAATACCCGGCGCCGATCTCGTCACCGTTGAGCATTGCGGCCATATGGTCGAGTTGGAGAAGCCCCAGGAATTCGCCGCATTGGCGAGACGTTTCTTCCTGACCTAGCCACTGCGCCCCGGTGCGAAGTCAAGGGGACGCGACGCAAGCTTCAATCCGGCGCAACGGTCGAAACTTCGGCCATGACTCTTTGAACGCCATGAATGACCCCACGCGAATGAGGCGGCTAATAAAACAGGTCCCGAAGTCCGCTTGCTTCAAACGGGAGCTGAAAAGGCCTCCTATTGCGTGTGGATAAAGATCGTAAGATGATCCAGCAAAATCGCCACCGCTCTTAACGTGAACTTTCAAGGAGGACCCCATGCCGTTGTCCATTCGTTTCGCCGCCGTCATCGCGCTCGGCGCCGCCGCCCTCGGCTTTTCTGCTTCGCAGGCGCTTTCGCAAGCCAAGAAGCCGGATATCCGGATTGCGACAGGCACCCCTGGCGGGGCCTACTACGCCATGGGCGCGGTCTTCGCGGACGCCCTGACACGGTCGGGCAAGGTCAATACGGCCACGGCGGAAGCCTCAAGCGGCGCCATCGAATCATCTCGCCTGATGGTGTCCGGCGAAGTGACCCTGGGCGGCATGGACGCCAACTGGGTCGTGGCCGGCCTCAAGGGCGAAGCGCCCTACAAGGAAAAGATCCCGCTTGTGACCGTCGCGCCCCTGGGCGTGTGGGGCCTCTTCTTCATTGGCCTTGAGAGCTCCAATATCGTGTCGCTCGATCAAATCAAGGGCAAACGCGTCGCCGTGGGAGCCAAGGGCAGCGGGATGGAAGCGCATGCCCGGCAAATCCTGACCTCGATTGGATTGACCATCGATGACATTCGCCCGGTCTACCAAGCCTTCGGACCTGGCGCCACCTCCGTGCGCGAAGGCAAGGCGGATCTGCAATTGCAATGCTGCATCCCCAATCCCGGCCTGACCGAACTGTCCGAACTCAGCAAGACGCGCGTTGTCGCGACCCCGCCCCAAATGCTCGACAAGATCATCGAGACCTCCGGCGTTTACGCACATGGCGCCCTGAAGAAAGGCGCCATACGCGGCCATGACGTCGATCTTCCCGTCGTCAACATTTTAAATGGCTGGATGGGCGTCGCCTCCCTGCCCGAGGAGACCGCCTATCTGATCGCGCGGACCATGATCGAAAACATCAACGCCATGGCCGAAAAATCGCCTCAATATGAGACGGTGAAAGAATTGTTCGAATCCGCGAAGACCAGCGGAAGCAAGGTGCTTGAAGTGGGCGCCCCCCTGCATCCAGGCTCGCTGCGCGCCTTCAAGGAAGCCGGGATCCTGAAATAGAACGCCTGCCGCAGCGAGCATCATACACGACGACCTACGGAGCTCCTTGAACCATGAACGACGTCGCAGCACCAGGATCAGCTCGGGTTTGGTCCAGACCCGAAATTCTCAAAACGAGCCTGGCGCTGGGCCTATTCATGGTGTCGCTTTATGACATCCTCATCAGCGACCTCGACGACGCGGTCATCCGCGGCGTCTTCCTCGGCTTTGCGCTCTTTTATGCTTTCGCCTTTTATGCGGGAGGTCAGAAAGAGCGATCGCCTTTGGCCTGGGGAATGGACATCCTGGCCGGTCTTCTCGGCTTGTTCGTCGCCTTCTATATCGTGCTCGACTTCGAAAATGTGTTCTCACGCGCGGGCGCCATCACCAATCTTGATTACGCCATCGCCGCCTGCGCGATCATCCTGGTTCTTGAGGCCACGCGGCGGACAGCGGGCCTGGCGCTGCCGCTTCTGTCTCTGATTTTCCTTCTCTACCCTCTGGTTTATGGGCAATGGCTCCCGGGCCTTCTGAAGACGGGAACCTATTCGATCCAGCGCGTGCTCACCCTGCAATATCTTTCGCCTGAGGGGATTCTTGGGTCGGCGCTCGGCGTCACCATCGAGTACGTTTATCTTTTCGTCATCTATGGCGCGATCTTGAACCGCACCGGGGCCATTGAATTCATGGACGACCTTGCAAAGGCCATGTGCGGCGCCTCGCGCGGGGGGTCGGGAAAGATTGCGACCGTATCTTCACTCTTCATGGGGCTCGCATCGGGGAGCGCGGTCGCCAATGTGGTCAGCCAGGGCGTCTTCACCATCCCGATGATGCGCCGTGAGGGCTTCTCACCTCCAAAGGCTGCAGCTATCGAGGCCGCCTCATCCACGGGTGGGCAGATTATGCCCCCAGTGATGGGCGCCGCCGCCTTCCTCATGGCTGAATTCACGCGCACGCCCTATAGCCAGATCATCATTTATGCGATCATGCCCGGGCTGTTGTTCTATTTCACGATCTGGTTCGCTGTGCATTGGGAGGCGGTGCGAACCGGCATGAAGGGTCTGCCCAAGGATCAACTCCAGCCGTCTGGCAAGGTGATGCGCGAGGGCGGCCTTCATTTCATGTCGATTCTCGTCATCGTCGGCATGATGGGCGTTGGCTATTCCATGGCGACGACCGTTCTTGTCGCCATCGTTGTCGCCCTGGCATGCGCCTTGGTCCACAAGAAATCCCGCGCGCAGGTCACGCTCATGAATCTGATTGATGCGCTGCGGGAAGGGTTTCAGGACTCCATTTCCCTCCTCACATCCGCCGCCTGCGCGGGCATCATCATCGGCGTGGTTGTTCAAACCGCCTTTGGCCTGAAAATATCGACGCTCGTCATTGACGCCTCCATGGGTCAACTCTGGATTGCGCTGATCCTCTGCGCCATCGTTTGCCTTATCCTTGGGATGGGACTACCCACCCAGATCATCTATCTCACCCTCGCCGTTCTGGTGGCGCCCGCCATTGTCAAAATGGGCGTCACCGTCGCAGGCGCCCATCTGTTCATCATTTATTTCGGCATGATGTCGATGGTGACGCCCCCGGTTTGTTTCGCGGCCTTCGCCGCCGCAGGCATTGCGGGCGCCAATCTGATGGAGACAGGATGGGAATCCTGCAAACTCTCCATCGCAGGCCTCGTGGTCCCCTTCTACTTCGCCTATCATCCCGGCGTGTTGCTGATTGGCGATTGGCCTGGAATCGTCGAGGGCGTCTCAAGGGCCATCATAGGCACCTATCTATGCGGCGTGGGGATAGGGCTCTTCGTGTTCTCAGACAAAGACTTTTCGGCGCCCCTCCCAAAGCCCGCACGCTATTTCAGAATTGCGCTCTCCCTGGTAGGCGCCGTCCTGCTGTGCGCGCCCGGCAATGCGACACTTGTCAGCGGCCTCGCCTGCAGCCTTGCAGCTTACGCGATGGGCCCATTGCTTCGGCCCCATGACCGTGGCCAGACAATTTGAGAGGCTCTGGACAATCGTAAAACAAATCGGCTGGTTTGGTATGCGATGGTGGGGCCTATCAGCCGGCGCAATGGCGGGTGACTTGCCGAAATGATCCAGTTCAGCCAAGCTTCCCCGGCGGTCACAATCCGGCAGTTGCAGGCTTCAGCGCCGTCGTCATCTGCGCCGCATCCTGTGTAACGAACAAATGAAGGGAGGGCGCGATGAAGCTTGGAATAGCGGTAGCCATGGTTGCCGCGATCACAAGCGCGCCCGCACGCGCGCAAACACCGGTCTTCCCCTCAAAGCAGGTTCGCATCATCGTGCCACTGCCCCCCGGCGCCACTGCCGACAACGTGCCACGTCTGATCGGAGAAAAGATGTCGGCGCGCTGGGGCGTGCCGGTCGTCATCGAAAATCGGCCTGGCGCCGCGCAGAACCTCGGGGCCGAAATCGTGGCGCGCGCCGACCCTGACGGACACACCCTGCTGGCCACACCGCAGGGCCCTCTGGTCATCAGTCAGAGCCTCTTCTCGAAACTCAATTTCGATCCCGCCGCCTTCACGCCGATCACCGTGATGGCGGCCTTGCCCTTCGTTCTGGTGGTGAGCTCTAAAGCGCCAGTGTCCAACCTCGCGGAGCTTGCGGCCCACGCCAAGGCGAACCCCGGCGCCCTCTCCTACGCCTCGCCGGGCCTGGGTAGCCCCACCCATCTCACCATGGAATGGCTGCAACAACTCATGGGCGGCAAGCTAAATCATGTGCCCTATCAGGGCGCGGCTCCTGCCCTTATGGATGTGCTCGCAGGCCATGTGGATGTCATGTTCGACAACGCGGGCAATGTCATGGAGCTCATCCGGTCCGGCAAGGTCAAGGCGCTCGCCGTCACGAGCCGCAGCCGCATGCCTGAACTGCCAGACGTGCCCGCCATCGCAGAGACCTGGCCGGAATATGAAGCCACGAGCTGGTTCGCCATGGTCGCGCCGCCGAAAACGCCGCCCACAATCGCCGCCGCCATCTCCCGCGCCGCGATTGAGGCCCTGCGCGCCCCAGACGTCTCGCGGAAGGTGACGGACCTCTCCGCCAGCGTGGTCGCCAATACGCCGGAGGAGATGGCGGCCTTCATGGCGACCGAGATTGCACAATGGCGCAAGGTGATCGAAACCGCGCGCGTGAAACTGGATTGAAGCCAGGAGAAAAAGTATGAAATTGCCGATCCGCCGCGTTGTCACGGGGCACAACGTCGATGGCAAATCGATCTTTGTGATGGATGGGCCCGGGCCCGACCGTCGCGGCACAGGCACAGCCGGCGTCAAGCCTCAGGACCTGTGGAAGACCTTTCGCACGCCAGCTGACAACGCCGGAATCGACGAGGCGCTCGATGGCGATTTCCGCCTGCCGCCGCCGCAAGGGGGCTCCGTGTTCCGGGTCGTCGAATATCCGCCCGACAGCGTGCGCCTCGCGACGCTTGCGAAAGGACCTGACACGCACGACCACTCCTCGGGCATGACCGCCGCGCACGACAAGAACAATCCCCGTCACCCCGGCTTCCACAAAACCGACACCATCGACTACGCCATTGTGCTCTCCGGCGAGATCTGGGCGATGATGGACGAGGGCGAAACCCTACTCAAACAGGGCGACGTTCTCGTGCAGCGGGGCACCAATCATGCGTGGAGCAATCGCACGAATGAACCGGCGATCCTTGAATTCGTGCTGATCGACGCTGATCCTGTTTGATTTCGGGGACAGACTGCGGCAGGCACGCCCGCAAGCGGGGTCGTGCAGATCCTCATGCGGAGGATCTATGGCCTGTCGCCGCTCCCTAGGGATGCGTTGTAAAAGCCCGCAAAGCTTGACAATCACGTGACGAAATGTTGTTAAATCAAATGTCGCTCAAGCATATCATGGTGGAGGGTCATATGAAAAAAATTAGCGCCGCATTGGTTCTCGGACTCGCTTTGATGGGCTCCGCACAAGCGCAAACCGCCCGTGACACGCGTCAAATCACAGCCTCTGGCATATCCGGCGGGGCGGCTTCGGTGATCTTCTGGAATACGATGGCCTCCACGACGGCGCTTGCCACCGCTGGCATTGGGGTGGGCGTCGCCGCCGGGGTTTACGCCATCTACAAAGTGTTTGATTCCGCCTCTTCACCTTCGCCGGTTGCGGCTCCTGCGGGGGCCAGAAAGGCCAAGAACAAGTAGCCTTCATCATCGGCGATACGGTTCGCAAGGGGCGCTTTGTCATGGAAGCGCCCCTTCTTATTGACAAGCGCACCTTACTCCCCTCGACCCGGCAGCCGCACAAGGGCCCATTCCTGAGGGTCCGGGGTCACACCCCCTGCGCCATATAGGCGCGCCAACCTCCAAGTTGTGTGATCTCCGGGGCGTCCACCAGCGCGTAGGCCTCGCACAGGAAGCCGCTCACCTGCGCGCCATCAGCCAGCGTGATCTTGCCGACGCCCAGCGGCGCGGGAATGGCGGCGACGAAGGCGCCGAAGCCGGCTGGCGGGAGCGCCCAGACCTCGACCTCGAGGCCTGGCTTATCACCCAACCCTTCGAAGCCCGGTTCACGGACAAGACCTGGCTTGGGAGGTATGGAGCCCGGCAGGACATAGAGGCGATAATCTCGTGCGGTCCGAGCGCTGCGGACCAAAGAACCGCCCAACTCCGTCAACTGATGGTTGAGCGCCATGCCACTGAGATGCGCGCCTACCACTACGATTTCGATGGCGTCGGTGTGTGACATGCTGAACCTTCTCTGACTGCTGGCGGTTTAAAGATCAGTTTCGCGCGGGGGCCTTTGGCAGGGCTGCGATCAACTCCCGTGTGTAATCGGCCTGGGGGTGATCGAGCACATCACTCGCCGTCCCCTGCTCGACAATTCTACCGCTTTTCATCACGATGACCCGGTCGCAGATCAGGCGCACCACATGCAGGTCATGGCTGACGAAGAGATAGCTCATGCCAAGCTGCGCCTTGAGATCGGCGAGCAGGTTGAGCACCAGCGCCTGCACGGACACATCGAGCGCGGCGGTGGGCTCATCCAGCACCACCAGATCAGGTTTGAGCGCAATGGCGCGGGCGATGCCCACACGCGCCTTCTGACCGCCAGAAAGCTGGTGCGGAAAGCGATCCAGCAGATCAAGCGGCAGGCCCACGGTGGCGGCGAGGTCTTCGCAGCGGGTGCGCAGGGCCGCCGCCGTCATGGGGCCGCCAAAGCGCAACAGGGGATCAGCGATGGCGCGGGCCGCCGTGTAGCGGGGGTTGAGGCTATCTGTCGGGTCCTGGAACACCATCTGGATACGCGGGCGCAGGGGATACTGCGCGAAAGCGCCTGAGGGGATGGCGCCAATGTCCTGTCCATCGAAAATGATCGAGCCCGCCGTGGGGTCCAGCAGGCGCATCAACATCATTGATGTCGTGGACTTGCCGCAGCCCGATTCTCCCACCAGCCCCAGGCTTTCCCCGCGCCGGATCTCGAAACTCAGACCATCAACCGCACGAAAGGGAACGGCGGCCGCCTCGCGCGCTGTCTTCGAGAAACGCGCGAAGAGGGAGGCGGGCTTGCGCGCATATTCCTTCACAAGACCCTTCACCGTGAGCAGGGGCGCGCCGGGCTCGCTGTGCTGGATCGGTTGCGCGTCGGATCCCTCTGGCAACAGATCGCGCAGACCAATGCCTGGGCGCGGCGTGGCGCGCATGAGCTTGCGCGTATAGGCATGGGCGGGGTGGTCGAAGATATCGCGCGAAGCGGCGGTCTCCACCACGCGGCCTTTCTCCATCACCACGACGCGGTCGCAATAGGCGGCGGCGAGGCCGAGATCATGGGTGATGAGAATGGTCGACATGCCCCGCTCGCGCGTCAGTTCGACGATCAACTCCATCACCGCCTTCTGCGTGGTGGCGTCGAGGCCCGTCGTTGGCTCATCGGCGATCAACAGTTTGGGACGGCAGGCTAACGCAAGCGCGATCACCACCCGCTGACACATGCCGCCCGAAAGCTCGAAGGGATAGGCGTCGTAGCGCTCTTCGGGATTGGCGATGCGCACCTGACGCAGGGCGTCGATGGCCTTTTCGCGGATATCGAGGGAGCCCGCCTGCGCATGCTGGCGCAGCACATCCTCGATCTGCTGGCCGACGCGGCGGATGGGATTGAGGGCCGCGCGCGGGTTCTGGAAGATCATGGAGATCTCGCGTCCGCGCACATCGCACATCTGGCGCTCGGTGGCGTCATGCAGCGCGACGCCCGAGAAGACCACAGAGCCATTCGCGATGCGCCCCGCCCGATCAAGAATGCGCATCACCGCATAGGAGGTGACCGATTTGCCGGAGCCGGATTCGCCGACAACCCCAAGCGTCTCACCTTTGGCGACCTGAAGATCGATGTCGCGCACCGCCTCCACCACGCCGCGCCGCGTGGCGAATTCGACCGTGAGGCCGCTGACATCCAGCAAGGGGATCGCCGTCATGACAAGGCCCTCATGTGCGCCGTTGGGGGTCGACGATGTCGCGCAGGCCATCGCCGATCAGGTTGAAGCAGAACACCGCGAGCATCAGCGCAAGTCCGGGGAAGAGCGCGATCCACCATTCGCCTGAAATGATGGAAGCTGCCCCCTCGGCCACCATGATTCCCCATTCGGGGCTGGGCGGGCGCACCCCAAGGCCGATGAAGGACAGGCCAGCCGCATTTAGAATGGCGTAGCCCATGGTCAGCGACATCTGCACCATCATGATCGGCAGGATATTCGGCAGAATGGAGGTGAGCGCGATGCGCAGGTCCGAATTGCCCGACAGCCGCGCCGCCATCACGAAGCCCGCCTCGCGCCGCACGCTGGCCTCTGCGCGCGCCACGCGGGCATAGAGGGGAAAGTTGATGATCGCGGTGGCGATGACGATATTGGTGACCGTATTGCCCAGCGCCGCCACGATGCCCATCGCCAGCACGAAGAGCGGAAAAGCCATGATGGTGTCGGCGATGCGGCCCACCACCCGGTCTATCCAGCCGCCGAAGAACCCGGCGGCGATGCCTGCCAGCCCGCCAAAGGCGAAGACCAGCGCAACGGATGACACGGAGATGATGAGATCGAGCCGCGTCGCGACCACCACACGTGAAAAGATATCGCGGCCCAATTGATCCGTGCCGAACCAGTGCCGCAGAGAGGGCGCCTGCAAGGTGGCGGAGGTGTCGCTGGCGAGCGGGTCATAGGGAACCAGCGCGGGGCCAAAGAGAGCGGCGAAGATCAGCAGCGCCAGCAGGCCAAACGCGAAAGCGGTGACGGGATCGCCCGCAATCACGTAGCGCGCGTGGGAGAGCGTCGCGGCGAACGCCGAGGGCGGGCTCTTCTGCACAGGGAGCGCGCTCATGACGCCGCGCTCATGCGTGGGTCAATCAATCGGTAGGAGAGGTCGATGAGGAGATTGAGCAGGATGTAGACAATGGCCATGGCGAGCACGAAGCCCTGCACGGGTGCAAAGTCGGAGGCGATCAGCGCCTCCACCGCATAGGAGCCGATGCCCGGCCAGGAGAAGACCTTCTCGACAAGCACATTGGCGCCGAGCAGGAAGGAGAAGACCATGCCCAGCGTCGTCACCACCGGCAGCAGGGCGTTGCGCAGCGCATAGGTCATCACCACCGTGCGCCCATCAAGACCAGATGCGCGCGCCGTGCGCACGAACTCCATGGCGAGCGCCGACAACATGGAGGCGCGCGTGATGCGCGCGATGGGCGCCAGCGAAAAGATGGCGAGGGTGACGCCCGGCAGCAGCAATTGCGTAAAGCTGGCGCGGAAGGTGGCGCCATCCCCAGCGATGAGGGAGTCGATGAGATAGAAGCCCGTCACCGTG